>CAMTPG010000128.1 GCA_947074335.1 uncultured Parabacteroides sp. | reverse complement strand
TTTGCCGGCAACAAAGGCAAACTGCCTTATCCTGTTTCAGGCAAATATACAGTTGTATCCACCTTTGGCGAGCAACAGCATCAGGAGCTGAAGTATGTGCGAACCAACAACAGCGGGATTGATATCCAGGTGAATCCCGGATCGGATGCGCGCGCCGTATTTAACGGCGAAGTTACCCGTGTATTTGTGGTTCCCGGTTTTAATAATTCGGTCATTGTGCGGCATGGCAATTACCTGACAGTTTACAGTAATCTGAGTCAGGTATATGTAAAAGCCGGCGATCGCGTCAATACCGGTCAGGCTGTCGGCCGTATTTTTACCGATACGGAAGATGGCAATGCAACCATCCTCCATTTTCAGTTGTGGAAAGAGAAAACCAAACTCAATCCCAAGCCCTGGCTGCTTTGATGCTTTTTTCTTTTCCTTTAATCCTCGTACGAAATATTACCCAGTCGTTTGATCTGCCCTGTCTGCGGTTTTGCCGTAAACAGTTGTTGCAGCTGTCCGGGTGTTAATGTATATTCGGGAGCAAACTGATCGGATGCGGCATAATTCAGCAGGCTGTTGTAGAACTGGCGGGCTTCGGGATAATTCATTACCGGCTCCAGATCTGCCATACAAACCAGCAGTTTGCCATTGCCGGCATTCATTTCGTAAACGAGTCCCAGTTTGTGATTGCGTTCCACATTATCAATAACCTGCACAAGCGGCTGATAATCGGCCGGCATCAGATCCAGAATCATCGGATAACTTTGTTTGATCACCGGAAACCATTGCCAGTTGGTATGCGATTCGGTGGGGAAATCAGCAAACAGCGGGTGTTCGGGATTTGTCAGAATGCCTAAGGTACCCGGCGATACGGGACGTTTCAGATTCTCGCAAATGGTTTTAAACATGCGATAATTCCAGTAATCGGTCTGAAACAGTCCGGGGACGGTTTGTGCCTCCACCGTTTCCTGCGTCGGGAAAAGCAAAACAGTTTCGCCGGCTTCCAATTGGCGGAGCAGGGCATCATCCATTTTTCGGGCAATCTGAACCGAAGCGGTTTGCGCCGTTTCGGTTTGCGCTGCCGGATAGACCCAGACGGGATAATTATTCTGATACGATGTGCCTTCCACCTGCAGCGCCAGATTTAATTTTTCGGCCTTTTGCAGTTTGCCCAGCGGAATCTCCAATTCGCCTGCCACATCCAGAGTGCCTTGTCCGGCGGTAAAGATAAACTGACCCTGATCAAGCAGCTGCTGTTTGCTGTTGGTAAGTTGCCAGTTTAGTGTTTTATTTTGAAGCGCATCCGCCGAATAGTTGGCGATCAGCACTTTTGCGGTCAGCAGATCTTCGTTGCTGAAACAAAATTCTTCACAGACCAGCAACGGCACCACTTCCGAGCAGCTCTGTCGCCATTCTTCGGGTGTAATCAGTCCTTTGCTGTCCATAAACGCATCCAGCAAACCGACATAAGCCGATCCCTGACCCGGATAATCCTGCAAATCGAGCAGCTGAAATCCGCCCCAGTCGGGTGTGCGCAAATTCATCTCCACATCAGCGCGGTACAGTATTGCCGACCATTTGCCGGAAGCCAGCCGGAAATCTTCCGCCTGATTTTCCATGCCCGCCTCTTTCAGGCGCTGGCGGAAAATCTCCATATTATAAGGTTTGAGTGCACCGGTATACTTCTGCATCTCCGCATAGTTGGGATAAACCTGGAACTGACCCGTTTCATGGCCAATCACCGGCAATGGCGTACGCTCGTTGGCGCCTTCGAAATTCATCTTCGAATTCGGATAGGTATGATTCAGATAACCACCGTCGTAAGCATCGGCAAACGAGAAGGAGGCACGCGTGTGCGTGGCAAACGATTTTTCATCTTCCTGTCCGAGGCGGCAGGTTGTTACATAATCCTCATTCGGCAGCGGCCCGCTGAAACCGAGGAAATTATTTGATCCGCTGGCAAACAGATGGCGGTTGTCGTAAGCCCGAAGCGAATCCACCACCATAGCCAGTGCCTCTTCGCCCCACATTTCGTTGCCCAGCGCAAACATCACAAACGAGGGATGATTGCTGTAGGCATCATGCAAATTCCTGCCCTCTTTGATCAGGTAATTGCAAAGCAGCGTATCCTGTTTATCCAGGCTGCCCCAGATCGGCAGTTCGGGCTGCAGGTAAATACCTTCGATATCGGCCGCTTCGAAACAGGCTTCCGGCGGACACCAGGAATGGAACCGGTAATGATTGATTCCATATTGTTTTGCCACCTGAAAATAATGACGCCAGGTTTCCACATCCATGGCTGTATGACCGGTGAGCGGAAATACACAGGCATCGTGTTTGCCGCGCAGGAATGTGGTTTTATCGTTGATCACAAACTTCTTATCCTGCGTTTTGAATTCGCGCAGACCAAATATCGCATCCTGTATATCCTGCACCGAATCACCTTCGAGCTGAACGGTCAGTGTATAGAAAGCAGGATCAAATTCACTCCAAAGCGGAGCATCAGCTCCCAGTGGCAGATCGAAAACCTGCTCTTCGCCGGTTGCCGTTAACGGATAAACCTGCGGCGGTGTTCTGAAATTCTGCTTTGAATTTTCGGCCCTTGCCTGCAGGATGATTTTTGCGCCCGATAAATCGGCCTTTCCCTGACGCAGTTTTACCTTTACACGCGCATTTCGGGCCGTATAATCGGGTGTAACCTGTACCGATTCGATGCCGGTTTCGGGTATACTTTCCAGATAGAAATTACCGATAATGCCATTCCAGTTGGTCTGTGTAGAGGGCGAATAAGCATGTGATGAATGAAAAACCTGTGCCGGAACAGCTGTCGGGCGATTGTCAACTACAATCTGAAGCTCATGTTCGCCGGGCGAAAGAAAGCCGGTCAGCTCATAGATTTGTGCAGTCGAGATATCATCGTTGCTGCCCACCTGTTGTCCGTCAACATACACGGCAGTGGGTTTGGTGCGCTCCATAAGCAATCGGATTGCCGATCCGTCCCAATTGTCGGGAATGTTCAGCGTTTTGGCATACACCGCGCGGCCTTCGAACTGATATTCGCGCGAAAGCGCATTAGTTTCTGAGCGATCCGTATTGTAAAATCCCTTTTTGGCCAGATCGGTTGTTCCCGGCAGGAACATGGAGTCGGTAAAAACGATCTCCGATGGCAGTATCGTAGCCGTTTCCAGTGTTGTTGTATCCAGTGCCAGTGCCCAGTTTCCCGCAAGATCGAGACGGTGGCGCGGCGATTCAGGCTGCGAATGCTGACAGCTGCAGCCCAGTATCAGTAATCCGCAAAAGCCGATTTGTTTCCATAGTGTATTTTTCATGTCTATATCGTGTTATTTATGTTCGTAGTTATTTTCGGAAATCCACCCTGACCGTTCCGCCCGCTTTGATGCGGCGCTGCAGTATAGTCTTGCCGGCTGCGGTTACTTTAACATCCAACTTCTCTTTATCCCGTTTCACATCAATATTAAAATCTTCGCCAAAGGCACGACAGTTTTTCAGATTCATGTACGACCAGTCGGCAGGCAATTGCGGCGTCAGCTCGAAGGCATGCAGACCGACCGGGCGAATGCCAAATAATCCTTCGGTGATGATCCGTGCATACAAGCCACTCTCGGCCGAAAGATGGCGCTGGCTTCCTTCGGGCCAGGCTTCGATGGCATACGGCACATGATCGCCCAGCAGTCGTTTGTTAGAATAAAAACGCATATAATCGGTCGCCTTATCCGTTTCGCCGCAGGCATATACGCCGCGCAGCGCATAAAGTGTGGAGCGGTCCCAGAATGTTTCGCTGCCGGCCTGCGTTAACAAACCCTCCTGTGTCCAGAGGCGCGGTGAAAACAGGGCGTTGATCGTTCCCTCTTTCCGGTCGTAAATGCCCACCGTGAGCGGAATACAGATCCACGAGCGAAGCACATCGTTGCCCGCATAATACTGATATGTATCGAAACCCTCTACCGAAGCACCGAAATACTGCTCCATGTTTTTGCGCAGGGCAGCCGCTTCGGCGTTGTATTGTTTGATTTGTGCCGCCGGTTTACCCAGATCGCGAGCCAGACAGGCAGCCGACAATAAGGCATCGTAATATAAAGAAGAGGTGCAGAGATTGGCATCGCCGGCCGGAAATCGACCTTCCAGCTCATCCGAGTCCGAAGCCACCACGCCGGCCTCATTCAGTTGTCGTTTGCAATATTCGAGTGTCCATTCGATGAGCGGCCACAAAGCTTCGGCCTCTGCTTTATTGCCCGAAGCCAGCGCATAACGGGCAGCACCATAGGCAATCATGGCTCCGTCGCCCCGATCGCCGGCACCGTTCCAGATATCAATACCTTCGGCGATGATTGAGCTTGGAATCGGTTCATACTGTTCATTCATGAAGCGGGCAAAGTGATCGTATGAGTTTTTGGCCGACCGATTGCCGGTTTCATAGCCTAAAAAGGGGAAAAACGGATTGATATATTCCGCCTGATCATTGGCCCAGATTGCCGCATAATACGATTCGCCGCCCGGACCGTGCATCAATCCGCCCTTTGTATCGTAAATGCTTTCGGCACCGCGCAGTTTGGCAAAATCAAACATCGTATTGATCACCGTATCGGGCGTTTCGAGCACCAGATTATTCCATAATTCATCCACCAGCGCACGGCGGGCTGCCAGTTCGCTGTCTACCTCGATGACTGCGGGAGTTTCGTTGCTTTTGTAGCCGGCAAAGGTGGCCGTGAAATCGACCGACTCGCCCGGTTGCAGGGTGCTGTTTGCCGGTCCGCTCAGTCGGGCAATCAGCGTATAGCTGCCATCCACACCCTTTTCGGCATCCGTTTTAATTTCGGAAACAGCCTGCGGAATCTCTACCGTAACCGGCGTTGTGCCGCTGTTTGTGAGTCTGTATTTTTCGCAAAATGCAGGCAATGCCACAGCGGGGAAGAGCGTGCGGTGCAGTGTAACCTCGCCGTTTCGATAAACGGGAAACGAGCTTTCCACCTCCATGGTGCCGTTGAGTGTTACCGATTTTGTTTTTTCATCCGTCAGCGCGCGGCCGTTCACTTCGATCATCTCCGGGATATTCCAGGCAAAGCGGCGCATCAAACTGGCGTGTGTATTGTTGGGTATTGTGCGAAGCATCGGCCAAACCATGCTCCGGTTCAGTTGGAAGGCTCCGGTCTCATCCACGCCGTAGCGTAAGACTACCGAACTTTTCAGTCCGCTCATTTCCAGGTGATCCTGATGCGGAATCCGTTCGTCAATATTCCAGGTGATGCTGCCCGACGGGTTGATTATCCAGCGGTTTTGCGCTTCGACCATGCCGGCGCAGCAAACCAGCATAAGTATAAATGGAAGGATGTGTTTTTTCATTTTTCAATCCGATTATAATCGTGTGTGTTCATGTATTATTTTGTAAAATCCAAAATCAGTATTCCGACGGGGAATAGCCTTAAAAAACCGGCAGTTAAAAAACCAATTAATCCAGCCCCGTATGCTATTAATCCGGCGATACATGCCGAATGGCCAAAAAACGGATCACAGTGGAAAAATGATTCCATAACGATGGAAAAAAAAATTTCATAACGATGCAATTCAAATTGCACTGCGATCCCTTGTTTGAAAACCGTGCGGGCGGCAGCGTTTATTTCATCCGGTAAAGTGAATGCCGGAATAGCAGATTCCGGCCGTTTATCCCCCAGGAAAAACTGCATATTCTCCGCCATTATCGCTACCAGCATATTGTCTGTTTGCATAATACGGCAGATGCATTATCCGCCTATTGCGAAATAATGCATCCGGATTTATTTTCAGGGCTGTCGGGACTTTCAGATATTAGCCAGTGTAGCCACAATAAAATCCCATACTTTCTGCACCGAAGCGATGTTGATGCGTTCGTCGGGCGAATGCGGGAACTGCAGATCCGGTCCGATCGAAATCATATCCATATTCGGATAGGTTTCCTGAATGATACCGCATTCCAGACCGGCATGCATCACCTTCACCGACGGCTTTTTGCCATACAGCTCCTGGTATGTTTTCTGCATCACCTTCAAAATTACAGAATCGATATTGGGTTGCCAGCCGCCGTACGCATCGCCGTATTCTACCTTGGCGCCGGCCATGGCGTACACACTTTCCAGGCTCGAGCAAACGGCCTCTTTGCGTGTTTCGGAAGAGCTGCGAACCAGAATTTTAATATCGATCAGCTCATCGGATGTTTTAACCGAGGCCAGATTAGAAGAGGATTCGACCGTGCCGGGGAAATCGGCCAGCATGCTGATTACGCCGTTCTGGCAGCCTTCAACCGCATTGATCAGGTTATCCTGAATCTCTTCGGGGATCAGCGTTTTGGGCAGATCCGTCATCTCGCCCGCAAAGCGTATATTCGTTTCCACACCTTTATATTCGGTACGGTAAATTTCTTCGTAATCGGCAATAAATTCCCACAGGGCTTCTACATTATCGCCCGGAATGGTGACAATGGCAAAAGCTTCGCGCGGAATGGCATTGCGCAGCGAGCCGCCGTCGATCCAGCTCAGACGGGCGCCCAGATCGCGAACCGCCTCTTTCAGAAAACGGAACATCAGCTTGTTGGCATTGGCGCGTCCGAGGTGGATATCCACGCCCGAATGACCGCCTTTGAGTCCGGTCAGACTGATTTTAACTGCCACATCGCCCTCGGGGATGTAGGTATCTTCTTTAAATTGCCAGGAAATATTGAGATCGGCACCGCCGGCACAACCCACAAAGAGTTCGCCTTCCTCTTCCGAGTCGCAGTTCAGCAGGATCTCGCCCTTCAAAAAACCGGGTTTCAGACCAAATGCGCCATCCATGCCCACCTCTTCATCGACGGTGAAAAGTGCTTCCACCGGACCGTGCTTGATGGTTTTATCGGCCAGTACGGCCATGGCAAAAGCGGCACCGATACCATTGTCGGCACCCAGTGTGGTTTCGTGAGCCGTTACCCAGTCGCCATCAATATAGGCCTGGATCGGATCGGTAGTAAAATCATGTTTAACCGACGAGTTCTTCTGCGGAACCATGTCGAGATGCGATTGTAAAATTACTGTTTTGTGGTTTTCCATACCCGGCGTGGCGGGTTTACGAATCAAAACATTTCCCACTTCATCCTGAAGCGTTTCAAGGCCTAAACCCTTGCCAAAAGCAACCATAAAACGGGTAACAGCCTCCATATGTCCGGTAGGACGGGGGATTTGTGTAAGGTCATAGAAATAACCCCAGACAGGCTGCGGAGAAAGATTCTTGATTTCTGCTGACATAAATACAACATTTTGCCGGGCAGCTTCTTTGTGAAGGCCCGGGATTGATAAATTAATTATTTAGTTCTGTCAAAGAACAACAAAAACA
>CAMTPG010000127.1 GCA_947074335.1 uncultured Parabacteroides sp. | reverse complement strand
GATATTATCAGAAAAAGTCGTTTGAATAATTCGAACGACTTTTTCTTTATTCTTTGAACATAATTAATCTGAATAAACCATTTAATCGCATCAATTGTTATTTTAAATGTATCACTGAATATTAAAAAACTAATTATATGGGAATTAAATCAGGAAAAGGAACCTTAATACCTCTTATTACGGTCATTGACGTTTACATTATTTATGTAATGAATTCTTTACCCGGTTTGGCGATAGCGCCATTATTGGGAGATATGAACCACGTATTTCCGCATGCACCGGATTTGGAAATACAGATGCTTACCACCATTCCTTCGCTTTTGTGTATTCCGTTTATTTTATTCGGTGGCCAGCTGGCATCCAAATTTAATAACTTAACACTGCTTAATATAGGGTGTGTGGTCTTTTTTGCGAGTGGTGTATTGATGCTGTTTGTCACGCAACTGTGGCAATTAGTTTTATTAAGTGCCATTATGGGTGCAGGCTCCGGAATTACTTTGCCGCTTTCCACTTCATTCATCGCACAGCTGTTTACGGGAGGAGAGCGAACGAAACAATTTGGTTATACTTCGGCTGTTTCCAATATTGTATTAATTGGAACAACTATTGGTGTAGGTTATATTGGTGAACATAACTGGCGTTTACCTTTTGCCATGTATTTAATACCTATTGTACCAATTATTCTGACTCCGGTTTTAAAGAAATATGTTATAGTTAAGCCTGTTGTAGATAAAAATGCACCTAAAATTAATCCCTATAAAGAGATCAATAAACCGCAACTGGTTAAATATTTATCGTATGTGGGATTAATCGGATTCTTAATTATTATTTTAAGTATCGATTTGCCATTTTTAATGGAACAATATCATCATAAAAGTGGCATTACCGGCGATATTATCTCGTTAGCCATGTTTATGGTAGTTATTCCCGGATTTTTTCTGAAGCCGCTGGTAAAATTTTTCGGAAAAGGGATTTACGAAATTTGCCTGCTGATGATTGGCGTTGGTTATACAATTGTGCTTTTAAGTCAGGAAGTCTGGGTTATTGCTGTAGGCATGTGTATTGCTGCATTTTTCTACGGCGTGGCAAACCCGTTTGTATATGACCGGTCTTCGCACGCAGCAACCAGTATGGGAGTTACACTGGCTTTAGCCTGGCTGCTTGTTGTGGTGAATATTGCATCGGTTGTAGCTCCTTATATCATTGATGGCCTGAAATCACTGTTTGGTTTCAAATCACATACATTCTCGTTTTATCTGTGTGCGATCATCGCTTATATAACAGGGATTGCCGTATTTATCAGACGAATCATTATTTCGCACAGAAAACCCCAAAATCCGCAACCTCCTGCAGCTGCTCCCGAGAATGCAACTGCGGCTAAATAATACATCAGAATTAATAACTCTGAGTGATAATAAAACCTTTCATTCGGCATTATCCTGTTGAATGAAAGGCTTTATTTTAACAGGATGCTTATTGTATATTTTAGAGTAATGCTAAAAATTTCATGCCCATGAAAAACAAATTTCATGGCAGTGCAATAAAAATTACACTGCCATGAAATTGAAATTCCACTGCAGTGTAATTTTTTTAATTTTTCAGCAATTCGCAACACGCTCTTTTACAGCTATTTACAAAAACATCAAAAATCAATGGACTTATTGTTTGTTTTTGCATTAAAAATCCCGGAAAATATATCGCATAATTGTCTGAAAATAAAAAATACAAGTTTTGAAATTGTACATCTCAAAACTTGTATTATCTGAAAATTTGCAGATTCCGTTTCTGCTATTTTTCCGGTTTCTGTCTGTTTATTTTAAATACCGATCCAACCAGTCTATGAATACACGATTCCACAACACTGAATTTTGAGGTTTATTTACCCAGTGACATTCGTCAGTAAAATACAGATGTTCGGCCTCTATTCCTCGTAACCGGGCTGCCGCAAAAGCGGCTTGTCCCTGAGCCACCGGAATGCGATAATCCATATTACTATGGATACAAAGAATCGGTGTATCCCATTTTTCCACAAATAAATGCGGTGAATTTGAGTAGGTGCGTTGTGCCTCCGGACTTTTATCCCAATACGGGCCTTTATTATCCCAGTTGGCAAACCACATTTCGTCGGTTGCAATGTATTGTGCTCCGATATTAAATACGCCATCGTGTGCAATAAAGGCTTTAAAGCGTTTATTATGATGTCCTGCCATCCAATAGGTTGAATATCCGCCGAAACTGGCACCCACACAGCCCATTTTATCTTTATCCACATACGATTCGGTAGCCAGATCATCGATTGCCGATAGCAAATCAGACATACATAATCCGCCATAATCGCCACTGACTTCTTCAACCCATTTACGTCCGAATCCGGGACATCCGCGACGATTCGGCATAATCATAATATAGCCCTGAGCTGCCATTAATATAAAATTCCAACGATAGCTCCAAACCTGGCTGCAGGCTTCCTGCGGACCGCCCATACACATCAGCATGGCAGGATATTTTTTATTCGGATCAAAATCGGGCGGGAACAGCACCCACGACATAACCTGTTTACCATCGACAGTTTCTGTCCAGCGTTCTTCTACTTTACCTAATTTTATCTGATTAAAAATATGTTCATTTTCGTGCGTCAGACGCTTTGTATAAAAATTATTTTGCGGATCAATTTCATAAATATCATCACAATCAATCAGGGAGCGCCGCATGGTTAATAATTTATCACCATACATCGAAATATTGATATAATCATAATCGCCTTCGGTAATTTGTTTAATTACACCCTGCAAATCAGTCTGATAAATCATGGTGCGTCCGTGCCAGATCGAGGTAAAATAAATTGTACCGTTTTGTGTCCAGCAAAATTCATTCACATCGCCATCGAGTGTTGTGGTAAGATCTGTCTTCTTTTTAGTTTCCAGATCCATTACATACAGCCGGTTTTTATCGCTTTCGTAGCCATCATGTTCCATACTGAGCCAGGCGATGAATTTGCCACAGGGCGAAAAGCGCGGATTCATATCGTAACCCAGATTTTGATCCGGATCGCCTTCTACCTTACAGATATTCCACTCTTTTTTTGTATCCAAATGATAAATATAAACATCCGAATCGGTGGATAAAGCATAAGCCAGTCCTACTTTCTTTTTACAACTGTAAGCTATCGCTTTTGAATCGGGACTCCAGGTTAACTGCTCCATTCCTCCGAAAGGAAGTATGGGCGATTCAAATCGGGTACCTGCCAGTATATCTGTTGCTTCTCCTATTTTTTCTCCGTCGAAAGCGGCATAAAATGGATGTGGTACCGTTTTTTGCCATCTGTCCCAATGTTTATACATTAAATCATCCGCCATTAAGCCCGTAGTTTTTTCCAATTCGGCATACAGATCTTCGGGATGATAGGTATACGGCGTTTGCGAAGTGAATAACACTTGCGATGCGTCGGGCGAAAACAGGAAACTGTCAATATCTTTCGCGAAATCTGATATTTTTTTTCGTTCGGTTCCGTCCGGATTCATTTCCCAGATCTGACTGCTTCCGCTTTCATCACTTAGAAATGCTATTTTAGTTCCGTTTTTAATCCACTGCGGATTGGATTCATTCGCAGCCGTGGTGGTAAGCAATACATCTGCTTTACCATCTGCATCCATACAATGCAGAACAACGTGTCCTTTATTTTCGGCCACACTATAATATGCAACCGGATAGGCGATTTTACCGGCTTTTAACGAAGCATCGTAGCCGGCGATTCTTCCCATCGACCATAAAATTTCGGGCGTATATTTACCATCCGGTATCTGCAATTGATGTTTACCGATAAAACCGGATGCTTCATTATTAGTTTGCTGCACCTCGCCGGTTGCAGTCTGATTTATTTTGTCAGCCATAATTATATACTATTTATTTTAAGAATTTATCAAGCCATTTAATAAACATGCGATTCCACAAAATTGAATTCTGAGGATGATTTACAAAGTGACATTCGTCGGGATAAAATAATAACTGTGCCTCAATGCCTCTCAATCGGGCACAGGCAAAAGCCTCTTGTCCCTGAGCTAATAAAATGCGATAATCCTTATCGCTATGCACACAAAGAATCGGTGTATCCCATTTATCTACAAACAGATGTGGCGAATTCGCATACGATCGTTGTGCCGTTACGTTTGCTTTATCCCAGTAGTTACCGCCTAAATCCCAGTCTACAAACCACATTTCTTCCGTGGAAAGAAACATTTCGGGGAAATTAAAAATACCATCATGTGCCAGAAAAACTTTAAATCGTTTTTCGTGATGGCCGGCCAGCCAGTATACGGAATAACCGCCAAAGCTGGCTCCTACGCAACCCAGTTTATCGGAATCTACATACGCTTCGGTGGCCAGATCATCTATTGCCGCAAAATAATCCTGCATACATAATCCGCCATAATCTTTGCTGACTTCGGCTTTCCATTCCTGACCGAATCCCGGACAGCCGCGACGATTCGGCATAATCATAATATAGCCTTCGGAGGCGATGTAGGCAAAATTCCAGCGATAGCTCCAAACCTGACTACAGGCTTCCTGCGGACCGCCCATGCACATAAGTAATGCGGGATATTTTTTATTCGGATCAAAGCCTGCCGGATAAAGCACCCACGACATCAGATCTTTTCCGTCGGCTGTTTTTGTCCAGCGTTCTTCTACTTTTCCCAGTTCAAACTGGTCGAAGATTGCTTTATTTTCGTTAGTCAGACGTGTTACGCCATTGCTATTGGAAAGATCTATTTTGTACAAATCGTCGCAATCTGTCAATGACCGACGAATGGCATACAATTGATCTTTTGCAGCAGAAATAGAAATATAATCATAATCGCCTTCGGTAATCTGGGTAATTTTTCCGGCTATCGATATTTGATAAATCATGGTGCGCCCGTGCCATACGGCCGCAAAAAAGAGTCCGTTTCCATTAGGATCCCAGCAAAACTCATTGACATCGGTATCGAAATTTTTGGTTAGATCTGTTTTTTTTCCGGTGGCAAAATCCATCAGATACAAACGGTTTTTATCACTTTCGTAACCATCATGCTCCATACTCAGCCAGGCAATATATTTTCCGCAGGGCGAATATAAAGGATTTATATCATAGCCGGAATTCTGATCGGGATCACCAGCTTTTTTACAGATATTCACCTCTTTTTCCGATTCGCAATCATACAAATAAATGTCCGAATCGGTAGATAATGCATAGGCTGTACCCGCTTTTTTCTTGCAGGTATAGGCAATTGTTTTCGAATCATTACTCCAGGTTAATTGCTCAATCCCACCAAAAGGAAGCAAAGGTGATTCATAACGCGTTCCGGCTAAAATATCCGTGCTTTGTCCCATTTTTTCACCATCAAAAGAGGCATAAAACGGATGCGGTACTGTTTCCAGCCATTTATTCCAGTGCTTATACATCAGATCGTTGGCCATTAAACCGGTTGTTTTATCCAGATCTTTATATAATTTACAGGGTCGGTAAATATAATCGGCCTGCGAAATGAATAAAATGGATTTTCCGTCGGGTGAAAATTTAAAACTGTCTATATCTTTTTCGAAATCGGTTAATTGCTTTCGCTCTGTTCCGTCGGGATTCATTTCCCAGATCTGGTTTTTTCCGGTTTCATCGTTTAAATAGGCAATTTTCGATCCGTTCTTAATCCATTGCGGCGAAGTTTCATTAAAAGCACTGTGAGTCAATAAAACATCATCAGAACCGTCATTATTCATGATATGCAATACGGTATGTCCTTTATTTTCCTGAATACAAAAATAACTTACCATATAGACTATTTTTGTATTATCCGGAGAAACGGCATATGCTTCTATCCGGCCCATCGACCAAAAAACTTCAGGCTTATATTTACCATCTTTTACAAGAACGGTTTGCTTTCCTATTATCTTATTATTTTCTTCCATATTTAATATCATTATTTGTGATTATTTCCCGATATAGCGATTTAACCAGTCAATTAAAACACGATACCATAATACCGAATTCTGGGGTTTATTTACCCAGTGACACTCGTCGGTAAAACACAGATGTTCTGCTTCTATGCCGCGTAAACGGGCTACATTAAAGGCAGATTGTCCCTGCGATACTAATATGCGGTAATCCTTATCATTATGAATACAAAGAATTGGTGTATCCCATTTATCTACATATAAATGTGGTGAATTAGAATAAGAACGCTGGGCAATTTCATTATCTTTATCCCAATAAGCACCGCCTAAATCCCAGTTTACAAACCACATTTCTTCTGTTTCTGCATACATGGCCTGCTGATTGAAAATGCCATCGTGGGCCGCAAAAACTTTAAATCGTTTTTCGTGATGACCGGCCATCCAATAGGTTGAATATCCGCCAAAACTGGCACCGATACATCCCAGTTTGTCTTTATCCACATACGATTCGGTAGCCAGATCATCGATAGCAGCAAAGTAGTCATGCATACATAATCCGCCGTAATCTTTGCTGACAGCAGCTTTCCATTCCTGGCCAAATCCCGGGCAGCCCCGCCGGTTAGGTAAAATCATGATATATTGACCCTGTTCAACCAGCAATGCATAATTCCAACGATATAACCAAAGCTGGCTACAGGGAGCCTGCGGACCGCCCATACACATTAAAACGGCCGGATATTTTTTTTGAGGATCAAAATCTGATGGATAAATAACCCACGACATTACCTCTTTTCCATCAACGGTTTTTGCCCAGCGTGCTTCGGTCTTTCCTAATTTTAACTGGTTAAAAATATGTTGATTCTCATGAGTTAACCGGGAAATGCCATTATTATTTTGCGGATTAATAAGGAATATATCATCGGCTTCCGTGAGCGAATGTCGTTTAATTAAAATTTTATTGCCCATCATAACCGGACCGGTAAAATCATAATCGCCTTCGGTAATCTGGGTTACATCACCATTTAAATTAATATGATAAAGCATGGTCCGGCCATGCCACACTGCGGTGAAATAAAGTGTTGCGGTAGTTGTATCCCAGCAGAATTCGTTGACATCCGAATCAAACTTTTTAGTGAGATAAGTTTTTTGTTTCGTTTCCAGATCAATGAAATACAACCGGTTTTTATCACTTTCGTAACCATCATGTTCCATACTGAGCCAGGCAATGTATTTGCCGCATGGCGAATATGCGGGTGTCATGTCATATCCCATATTCTGATCCGGATCGCCTGGCAATTTACACATATTCACTTCGGTATTAGTTGTAGTATCATACAGATAAATATCCGAATCGGTAGATAATGCATAGGCTTTTCCTGCCTTTTTCTTACAGGTATAAGCAATAATTTTCGAATCATTACTCCAGGTTAATTGTTCTAATCCGCCAAAAGG
>CAMTPG010000126.1 GCA_947074335.1 uncultured Parabacteroides sp. | reverse complement strand
AAATAATATCCAATTCTAATAAAAAGAGGCGAACAGATCTTTCAATTCCGTTTCGCCTCTTTTCTTTTTCGTATTTGTACATGCACATTCCGTGCAATCCGGATTATCAGGTTCAGAACCCGATTATTTCAGCAACAAGCCGCCGGCAACCTCTTCGGCTACAGCGTCACCTTTCAGGTATTTCACGATAGCCAATGCAAAATCCATCATGAAACCCGGACCTTTTCCGGTGATGACATGATCTGAAACCTCAACCGGAGCGCCTGTGATTTTTGCACCGATTAATTTCTCTTCAAATCCCGGATAACAGGTTGCATTACGATCTTTCAGTAAACCCAGACCGCCAAGCACCATCGGAGCTGCGCAAATAGCGGCAATCAGTTTATTATCCCGGTATTGTTGCAACAAAGCCTCTTTCAGCGGTTTGCACTGGTTAAGATGTGCAGCACCCGGCATTCCGCCCGGAAGAATCAGCGCATCGTGTCCGGTCAATGTTATCTTTTCGAGCACGGTATCAGCCACAACTGTTGTTTTATAGGCAGCAGTTACCACAGTTTCATCGGTAATGGAAACCAGAGTCACATCAATACCGCCGCGACGCAGAATATCGGCTGTGCCCAGAGCTTCAATCTCTTCAAATCCGTTGGCAAGGAATAAAATTGCTTTCTTCATAGGATAATCGATTATTTAAGTTTATACAAATATGTAATTGTTCCACTTTGATTATTGGCTCCCGAGATGCTGTTGAATTTAGCTTTGCGGGCAGCATCGAGTGCACTCTTGCGCATGGAAGCATTATCAATGTTGGTACCGCGGCCCACTTCGGCAAAAATAACATTGCCTTTCGGATCGACAGTAATATTCACAACAATTCTTCCCTCTTCCTGAACCGTATATTCGGGGCGCGGCAAACCGCCTGCACCAATCGAACGACCGTTCAGATCGAAAGAGCCGTAACCGCCCACACCTTCGTTTGCACCATGATCGGAATTGCCAAACGGACTGCCCTGATTTCCGGCAGCCGTATCGCCATCGCCCTGATTATTTCCGGCTGCACTTCCCATACCGAAAGCACCGGCTACACGGTTGCTGATGGCTTCTTCCTTTTTACGCTGCTCTTCGGCCAGCCGCTTTTTCTCGGCTTCCTCTTTGCGAATGCGTTCTTTTTCGGCCTCCTCTTTGCGGCGCTTTTCTTCTTCGCGTTTGCGTTCCTCCTCTTTCTTCTTTTTCTCGGCCTGCAGCGCCACAGATTCTTCCAGATCCTGTGTTACCAACTCTTCCTGAACCGCTTTTGCAGGTTCGGGAGGCGGCGGAGGCGTAGTTGTTTTCTGAGGCAGCACATCGCCGGTATATTTCGGTTCGAATGTACCGGATGATACATTGACATTTCCGAAATTCACCAATATTCCGCCCTCCTCTTCAGGCACAATCGATTTAAGTACCGAGAAGAGTAAAATCAAAAGAAGAATGGCATGCAAACCGATTGTACCGGCCAAACTGATTATGTCATCTTTATTGATTTTCTTCATATCATTTTTGCGGTCGGGTGGCAAGCACCATTTTGAATTTATTTTCGTTGGCAATATTCAGAATTCTGACGATCTCTTTATAAGGAACTGTTTCGTCGGCATATAATGCCACAAACATTTCGGGTTCTTTTGCATAACTATCCTGCAGGAAAGGCGTAATTTCGTTGAACGAAACACGCACCTCTTTCTGATTACCGAATGCCACATAATAATTCAGATTGGCATCGATGGTTACACGCGTCAGCGGTTTGGCTGCCGTTTGTTTCTGCGATTGCGGCAAAGTAACTTTGATCGCATTCGGAATAACAACCGTCGAGGTAACCATAAAGAAAATCAGCAACAGGAAGATCACATCAGTCATGGATGCCATGCTGAAGCTCTCGTTTACCTTTGTTCTTCTTTTCAGTGCCATATCAGTTAGCCGGTTCGTTAAGTAAATCCATAAACTCCATGGTGCTGGCTTCCATTTTATTCACCACATTATCAACCTGCGAAACCAGGTAATTGTAAGCAAACAGGGTAAGAATACCTACAACCAGACCGGCTACGGTTGTAACCAGCGCTTCGTAGATACCGCCCGAAAGCAGTGCTACATCCACATTAGTTCCGGCGTTAGCCATATCAAAAAAGGCACGAACCATACCGGTTACCGTTCCCAGAAAGCCCAACATCGGTGCACCGGCTGCCGTAGTGGCAATTACCGGAAAGCCCTTTTCCAGTTTGGCAATCTCCAGATTACCCACATTTTCGATGGCTACAAGCACATCATTCATCGGGCGCCCCAAACGGGTAATGCCTTTTTCGATCATCCGCGCCGAAGGCGTATTGGTAGAACGACACAAATTCAAAGCAGAATCTACTTTGCCATCATGAATATAATCCTTTATCCGGTTCATAAACGTTTCATCCGTTTTACCGGCCCGGCGGATCACCAGCAACCGTTGAATAAAAATATAACACGCCAGCAACGAAAGTAATAACAACACCAACATTATCCATCCGCCTTTCAAAGCCAGATCAAGCACATTGATTTCAGTTTCAGCGGGCACAGTTAATGCCGTAAATTCGGGCAATTGTTCAACAGCCTGTGTACCAACAGCCTGCAGGGAGAGCAAAATATTCATACTTCTTTAATTAATAATGTGTAATTCTAATAGTTATAATTATTTAATAAAGGCATTGTACAGCTTAGTCTTTCAGACAAGCCAGATAGCGTTTAATGGTATCTTCGAGTCCGAGATAAAGTGCATCGCATATCAGTGCATGACCAATCGAAACCTCATCCAGAAAAGGAATTTGCTGATGGAAAAAAGCCAGATTCTCCAGACTAAGATCGTGTCCGGCATTAATACCCAGTCCCAGACTTTTGGCATGACGGGCAGCTTCCACAAACGGAGCAATTGCTTTTTCGCGATTTACGGGATATTCGGTAGCATACGGTTCGGTATACAATTCGATTCTGTCGGTTCCCGTTTTGGCCGCCCAATCCAGATTTTCAAGATCAGTTCCCGTAAAAATAGAGGAACGGATGCCATGCGATTTAAAGGTATCCGTCAGATCGCTTAACAGCTCAAAATTCGGGCGCACATCCCATCCCGCATTCGATGTGATTGCATCGGGCGCATCGGGTACAAGCGTTACCTGAGCCGGTTTTACCTTCAGCACCAAATCCACAAACTGATCCGAAGGATATCCTTCAATATTGAGTTCTGTTTTAATTTCGGGTTTCAGCGCATACACATCGCTGTAGCGGATATGTCGTTCGTCGGGGCGCGGATGCACCGTGATTCCCTGAGCACCAAACATTTCGCAATCCAGCGCCACCTGAATAAGATTCGGCATATTGCCGCCACGTGCATTACGCAGGGTTGCAACTTTGTTAATGTTTACACTTAAATTTGTCATTGGTATCTTATTAATATCTTTATTCTTTCCTTATATTTGCATAAAGCATTCGCAAAATTAGCAGTATTTAGGAAATTTAGGGAATAATGTTAGTAAAAGATTTCATAACAAAAGAATTTCCGGTGTTAAAAAGTTTTGATACGGGAGAATATGCACTTGCGTTGATGGACGATTTCAAGCTGAAACATCTTCCGCTGCTCAGCGACGGCATCTATCGCTGTCTGGTTTCCGAAAAAGATATTCTGGCCATGCCCGATTTGTCGCAAACCATCGGCGATGCCATCCTGTTTGCACCCGGAATTTCCGAAAATGCACACATCCATCAGGCACTCGCCCTGATGAAACGCTACCAGCTGAGTTTGCTGCCCATTATCAGCGATAGCAGCGAATATCGCGGCGTTCTTACCCGCGATACACTGATCGATGCACTGGCCGAACTCTGTTGCGCCGAAGCCTCCGGCAGCCTGTTTATCCTCGAAGTCAAACCGCAGGATTATTCGCTGACCGATATCGCCCGCATCATCGAATCCAACAATGCGCATGTACTCAATCTTTTATCACATATCGACGCCGAAACCGGCCGGCTGCATCTCATCATTAAAATCGATCTTGAAGATGCTTCGCCCGTGATTCGCAGTTTCGAACGTTTTAATTATACCGTAATCGATTATTTCATGGAAAAGGGTATGGTCGAAGATCTGCTGCAACAACGCATGGAAGAACTTTTACATTATATGAATATTTAAACTCCAATACAATGAAAATCGGATTATTCGGAAGCGATTATCAGGAAGATAAACTCTGTATATTAAAACGGATCTTCGACAAATTACAGGAATTAAAAGCCTCTGTTTTTGTAGATCATTCCTATTATAAATACCTTACCGAAACGCTTCATTATGCTCCACAGATCGAGGGCATCCTGATTTCGGATCAGTTCGATCTGGATGTGGCACTCAGCATTGGCGGCGACGGAACATTTCTGCATACTGCTGCCCGCATCAACAAACAAAACATTCCGATTGTAGGCATCAACACCGGGCACCTGGGTTTTCTGGCCGGTATAAACAGCAATGAGCTTGAAAAAGAGCTTGAAGAACTTTTTGCCGGAAAAATGGTGATCGAAGAGCGGACATTGATTCAGCTCAGCACCAAAGAACATGTCTATAAAGAATATAATTATGCGCTCAACGAAATAGCCATTCTGAAACGTGATACTTCGTCGATGATCACTGTACATACAGCTCTCGACGATGATTATCTGGCTTCGTATCAGGCTGACGGATTGGTTGTTGCTACGCCCACCGGATCTACGGCCTATTCGATGAGTGTGGGCGGACCGATCATTGTACCGCACAGCAAGAGTCTGGTACTCAGTCCGGTTGCTCCGCATTCCTTAAATATGCGACCGCTTGTAATTCCCGATACCATGACAATTTCGCTCGAAGTAGAAAGCAGAAATCAGTATTTTCTGGTTTCACTGGACGGACGCGCCGAAGTTTTTGATGTTGGCATAAAGCTGGAAATCAAAAAAGCCGATTTTACCACCAAAATTTTAAAACGTACCGATAATTCCTTTTATCAGACTTTACGCGAAAAACTGATGTGGGGAACCGATCCGCGTGTTAACGAGGCTCAAAATACATGTTCTACAACATAGTTTCGTTAATTATAGTTAACCGAATGAATTTTCCAAGCATTTTATTATGCTACAAAACATAAATGCCATATATTTGCATTGTGTTTTTCATGGTATTAGATTTAAGGTTAACAATGAGGATTGGCTGTCCGTGAGGGATAGCCTTTTTTCGTATATATACCTGCCATATTGACAGAGAAACGGATTACCATGAAAAAACCATTCCATGCCCATCCAATTAAAATTGCATAACGATGAAATTCAAATTGCACTGCGATCCCTACGTAAATATAAATCGGTAAAATGTATCGGATTATGACAGAATGTCAGTCGTTTCGGAATGCTTATCCGGATTGATTTGTCGGATTTGTGTATCAAAAAAATAGAGTTGCCCGTCGATTCCCACCAGCACATTGTGTGGAGTTGCATCAAATATTTCGTATTCTTCCCAATAAAATTCGTCGGCATAACGATTCTGAAAGCCCAATGCCTGCATATGCGAAATAATTTCTGAAGGTGTGGCTTCGCGCAAAGCTTTGATATAAGGCTGCATCAGAACAGCACAAAATTCATGCCTGCTGTTTTCGGCAAATCCGATCAGGGTATAAGGAATATTTGCAAAAAAGCGGTTATGCGCTGCGATCCGAAAAAAGAAATTAGACAGATCATCGCCCGCATATTCAAAATTGTTGAGTTTTAGTACCGAAGCCTTTCCGTCATGAAAAACTTCATGTTCGCCGCCTTTATCCATATAAGTAAGCGATAAACGGGAAAGATCTGTCCGATAGTTTTCTGCATCCGCCCAGGATTTTAACCGGCTGAGTTGTTCTCTCTTTGAGCCCGTTGCCGGTTGAGCCGTTCCTGCTGCATCTTCACCTCTTCGGAGGATGCGGGCTGCTGACTCCAGGAGGCAATGGACCGGGATGTTTGCTCTATCCATTCTTTATGAAATTCGTTGATGTAATCCATAATATATATTATGATTTTATACAAAAATATGCATTTTTTCAGGATCCTGAAAGCATACTGCTGCTATTTTCGGACAGAAAAATGATTCACATTTTGTTTCTGTCTGATATTCGGACAATTCCCCAAAAACATGAATCGCTGATTCAGCCGGTTATCTGTTGCAACAACCGGCTGTATCAGCGATTCTGTTTTATAAAACCGGTTTACCAGATAATCACCCGTTCCGATTTAGGCATAAACATCGGCTCGCCTTCTTTGATATGGAATGCATCATAGAATGCATCGATATTACGCAAAGCTGCATTTACACGCCATTTACCCAACGAGTGCGGATCGATTTTAGTAAGTCGGAGAATCTCTTCCGGACGCACATTCTGTGCCCACAAATTGGCATAACCCAGATAGAAACGCTGTTCGTAAGTTAATCCGTTGATCGGTTCGGGTGTTTTGCCGTCGAGTGTATTCAGATAACCCAGATGAGCCACCATTAAACCGCCCTGATCTGCAATATTTTCGCCCAGTGTATACCGGCCGTTGGCATGTACGGTATCCAATACAATAATGGCATCGTATTGAGCTACAAGTTTATCGGCCAATTGGTTGAAGCGTTCCGAATCTTCGGCAGTCCACCAGTCGGTCATATTTCCGTCTTTATCATAATTGCGGCCCTGATCATCGAAACCGTGTGTCATTTCGTGACCAATCACTACACCGATAGCACCATAATTTACGGCATCGTCGGCTTCGGGATCATAGAAAGGCGGTTGCAAAATGCCTGCGGGGAAACAAATTTCGTTTGTTGTGGGATTATAATAGGCATTTACAGTCTGCGGATTCATATGCCAGCGTGAACGGTCTACCGGTTGATTATAATCGGCCAGCATATATTCATAATCGAATATATTAGAACGACGCACATTGGCCCAATATGAATCATCTTTTATTTCAAGTCCGCTGTAATCGCGCCACTTATCCGGATACCCGATCTTTACAATAAAGGTAGTCAGTTTTTCCTGTGCTTTCTGCTTGGTACTGTCGCCCATCCATTCCAGTCCGGCAATGCGATCTCCCAAAGCTTTCTGCAGATCCGATACCATTTTCAGCATCTTCTCTTTCGAAGAAGCCGGAAAATATTTGGCCACATACAGTTGACCAACGGCTTCGCCCAGCGCACCGTTTACCGTATTCAATGTTCTTTTCCAGCGGGGCTGTTGCTCTTCGCGACCCGACAGGGTTTTTCCGTAGAAATCAAAATTGGCAGCCACAAATTCATCGCTCAGATACGGCGCAGCCGCACTGATCAGGTTAAATGCCAGATAATCTTTTTGCTCGCTAATGG
>CAMTPG010000125.1 GCA_947074335.1 uncultured Parabacteroides sp. | reverse complement strand
AGATTTCTGAATGTGACTGGAGTTCAGACGTGTGCTCTTCCGATCTGTTCATGCTACCGGGGCGCCCTATTATTTCATAAAAAACTTTACTATCGACGATTATCATGCAAGTTGTCAGAACTGGGGCTTTTCACTTACTTCGGACGGATTGCTTTATGTAGCCAATAATTCGGGACTTTTGGTATTTAACGGAAACTCCTGGTTACTTTATAAAACACCCGATGATCTTGAAATAAATCATGTTACACATGATAATGATACCATTTATACACAAAGTAAACAACAATACTATAAATGGATTTATGATTCATTTGGCGAATTAGTGCCGCACAAAATAGACAGTCTTCCGCCATCAGTGGGTTTTGAAGAAAAAAAGACCATACTCCCTTTTACTCCTGATAAACAAATTGCCGATGCAGAACCTTCGGCTTATGGTTTTAATGGTACCTATTATTTTATAGGTACACGCAAACAGGGTTTATTTATTCTCAATCGGAAAGGAGATATATTGCAAAACATATCAATGGCGAATCACCTGCAGGATAACATGGTGAATGCCATCGACATTCAGGATCCCACCCAGATCTGGCTGGCACTCGACAACGGAATAACGTTGATTACTTTTAATCCGTCACTTTTTTTGTTAACAAAACGCAGTGAAGTAGGCAAACTGACAAATGCTTCACTGAATGGCCGTGAATTGTATATTGAAACTAATCAGGGTTATTTTGAATGTTATCTGGATTCGGTATTCCCCTTGGTGTTTAAGGAAATCACACAAGAAAAAGCTGAACAGTTTCTTCGATTAAATGATAGTTCACAAATAGATCATATGGCAGAAGTGTTTAATGCCAATTCATCCTTGATGCATTATACCCATACGGATCAGATTTATCCGGTTGGTGATAATTATTATTGGTTATCATCAAATAATGAAGCGGCTCTTTTCGAATCCGAAAACGGAAATGCCACTTTAAAATGCCGGCTTCTTTTTGATAATTACGGATTAAATCTGATTACGCGCGGAAAAAAGATTTTTCCATTAAATGATTCATTGGTGCTGTTCTCGGCTATGCAGGGTATCGTTTTGGTTAATACACGCAATTTAATTGAAACAGGCATTATAAATTATACAACACTGAAAATCTATACTATGTCGTATTGGGATAATGGCGAACATTATACGCTTCCGGTCGATCAAAAGAAGATTTCACTGCCTCATGATTTTCAGGAATTTGAAGTAGAAATAGGAACAACCATTTTTACTTTAAATCATTATATTAGTTATAAACTTGAAGGCATCTCATCAGAATGGTCTCCCTGGCAGGAAAATGGTACAATCAGGTTTTTACAAATACCCGAAGGTCATTATGATTTAAAAATTCGAAAATATACAGTTCAAGGACCTTTCCCTGAATTACATTTACCAATCGATGTTTATCCGCCCTGGTATAATACCTTTTGGGCCTGGGTTATTTATATTGCGCTGATCTGGATTGCAGCGCTCTACATTTTGCGTTTTAATCTGAAAACATTGCATAAAGAAGATATGCAAAAAGCCGAAGAAGAGCGAGTGTATGAACAACAGCGTGTTCAGGCCTTAAAAAATCAGATGCTTGAAACTGAATTGCAAACTAAAAATAATGAACTTATTTTACAAACTACGGCTTTAGTTAAACGCAATCAGTCCATTCAATTATTACAGGATGAACTCGAAAAGCAAAAGGAATTCTTGGGCGATCGTTATCCCCTGAAACTTTATCAACGCATGAAAACCCTGATGGAGGAGACGCTGAATGATCAATCAGACTGGATTCAGTTTGAACATTATTTCAACAGTGCCCATCAACATTTCATGGATAGATTACGTCAGGAATACAGTGATCTGACGCCGGGAGATTTGCGGATTTGCTGCCTGCTTCGCATGAATCTTTCAACAAAAGAAATAGCCTCATTACTCAATGTTTCTATCCGTGCAATCGAAATAAGACGCTATCGATTACGAAAAAGAATGGGTTTAGAAAGCGATACAAACATTGTAGATTTCCTGATCAAATTCTAATTTTAATCTATAAATCAATTCATATTATCATCCTTATATTCCGATAGTTATAAATCTATGTGAAAGCAATGTGAAACGATTGTAGTAGTATTTGTTTCTTAAATATCAAATTGCGAAACTCATGTAGTATCTATATTATAGGTTCCAATTCATTTTTATTATTTCTTTGCTTTCGTAAATCTTTTGAAAAAACTATTATTATGAAACACGAATTCGAAGACCAATGGAGAGCGTTCGAAAAGGCGGGAATCAGCCGTCGGCGATTTATGAAAATGCTGGTTGCAGCCGGAGTATTAACAACCTTCGGCACACAGGAAGCAAAAGCATTATCAAGTAACGCAAAAGGTAAAATTGTAATCATTGGCGGAGGCGCTGCCGGTATAAGCATGGCTGCACGTCTGAAAAAATGGTTAAATACACCGGATATAACGCTCATCGATCCCAGCGAGAAGCAATTTTATCAGCCGGGATTTACGTTGATTGCTTCGGGTGTGTATAAACCTGATGAAGTATGGAAAAAACAGGATGATTGCATGCCTGATGGCATCAATTGGATTAAAGATAATGTGGTTGCCGTTGATCCGGTTTGGAATCAGGTAACAACAGCCAAAAACGGCAAAATTGCGTACGATTTTCTGGTGCTGGCTCCCGGATTACAAATAAACTGGGATAAAGTAGAAGGCATTACGCAAAAAACACTCGGAGAAGGAAATGCACATTGCATTTACGACTTTGAAGGAGCACAGAAAACCTGGAAAGCGATTCAGGATTTTTCTAAAACGGGAGGACATGGTATTTATACCGACACCTATACAAAACATAAATGTGGCGGTGCTCCCAAAAAGATTTGTTTACTGACAGAACACTATACAAGAAAACAGGGCACACGCGAAAAGGTGAATCTGGACTTCTATACCGCTTCGAAAGAGCTTTATGATGTTCCTTATTTTACGCCGCGCCTGTTGGATATTTACGAAGAACGGAATATTCCGATCAACCTGAATGTACGTGTTAAAGGCGTAGATACCGCCCGCAAACAGGTTCATTTAGAGAAAATCGCTACTGTGAATGATCAAAAAACAGTAACACCTCTCATTGAGGATTATGATTTTCTGCATTTTACACCGCCCATGTCGGCACCTGATTTCGTGCGAGATTCAGGATTGGGTTGGACAGAAGGAAAACTGGCGGCTGAATCGTGGGCCATGACCAACAAGGAAACGCTTGTACATGAGAAATATCCGAATATCATCTGTCTGGGTGATGTGGCCGGTATTCCCACAAGCAAAACATCTGCAGCAATCAGAAAGCAGGTACCTGTAGCGGCCAAAAACCTGATTTCGATCATGGAAGGTAAAGCGCCGGCCGAGAAATACAACGGATACGCAGCTTGTCCGATCATTACAGATTACGGACGCGTATTACTTTGTGAATTTGATTATAACAAAGAACCGGATTTAACATTCCCGTTCAATTTACTGGATGCTTCGCAAGAACAGGCAGCGGCCTGGTGGCTGAAAGTATATATGCTTAAACCGATGTACTTTTACGGCATGCTGAAAGGTTTAGCATAACAAGAAAATGTAACCTAACAACTCCCTTATAATTAAAAATGCCAAACTAAGAACCTTCCGGCTCACATCCCAATTGAGTCCGGAAGGCTTTTTTCTTTTATCACTTATTCATCGGCCGGTAATAGCGCGGAGCATATCCGGGTAGAAGTTCCGGATGAAAAATCCAAATCATATCTTCCAGCAGATAATCGGGATGCAAAGGAAATTCCTCATAAAAAGGAACAATACCTGTATTGCATGTGTAGATTTGTCCATTCTTAAATGCATCAAAATTGGCATAGGGTGAATATTCGGTTTTCAGATCCGAATAATTCATCTCTGCTGCCTGATTATATTTTAATAACCAGATATCTGCATGAATACCCTGATCGAACACGGTTTCGAAAGCCAGCGGAATGCTGCCGCTGCCGGCCAGATCCGAAAACAGATAATCGGCTCCCGCATCCTGATATAAATTGGCCACATAACTTTCGCCGCCCGGCACATACCAGGATCCGCCGTATTTCTTTTCAGAGAACACCGTGGGCCGTTTCAGATCGGGTGTTATTAATGATTTTAATTCATTATACCGATGCTCGGTTTGATAAAAAATAGAATCGGCCAATGCCTCTTTTCCGGTCAGCAGTCCGTAAAACCGGATCCATTCGGTGCGTCCGAGCGGCAGCGATTCCATATAATCGGCGGCCTGAATAATGGGAATGCCGATTTTCTCGACCGGACCGTAACTACTGTTCTGAAAAGGCGAAGCAAGTACAATTTCTACCCCGTTATCAATCATCAGTTCTACTTTGGGCGAAGTAGCTTCGCCTAAATCAACAATACTCCCGTTTTGTAATCCTGTCTGAATGGCAGGCGTATCCATATAACGCGGCTCGCAAACAGCAATCACATCACCCGATACGCCGAGCTGATCGAGCATGGCTGCATGTACAGAGGTATAAACGGCAATATTTTGAATGGGCACACGCACAACAGTACCTTTCGGCAGATCTGCAGGAATCGGCTCGTTGCGATCGATCAACAGATAGCGTTGCAGCAATTTCGTGCTGTCCCACGGATCATGCACTTCCACTTCGGTATAGCCGGGAAAATGATGTACTGAAAATCCTTTGGCATAGTAAATACTGTCGGTCGAAATCAATTCGACTGAAGATGATTTGGATTGTTGTTTCCCGCAGCCACAAAAGAGGCATAGCAGAAAATAAAAGAGGATATAATTTCTAAATTGCATAGCTATTGAATGAAGAAACAACTGTTTCATAGTACAAAATAAAGCGTTTCTGCCATAAACAGATCTATTTATGCACAAAAACGCTTTACTATTTTATTGCTTCAGAATGAATCCGGCAGATTTAATCTGGCAGATTCAACTTTTCTAAATCGATATTACTTTGTTACAAAGCATACTTTTTGCGGACCGGCACCTTTTGTATCCAGTGCATTGCCGAAAGCTGTTCCGTCTGCTTCGTAAACATACAGATTTCCATCTGATGAATAAGGTGCATCGGTAATGAAAATATTATCCGAAAGCGGTTGTGCATTAATGCTGCTCAGTGTATTTACTTTCTGAACAGAAGGAATCAGATTATCAGAGACCAGCGCACCTGTTTTTGCATTGTATTTTGCTACACAGGTCTCATCGGGTGTATAATACGGCGTGTATAATACAAACAGGTTATCATCGGCCTGCGACATATAAGTGCCAGCTCCCAGTTTTGTAGCCGTTGTCTGACCGGCAGGAATCACCTGCAGTGTATTGGGATGTTCGTCTGAATAATCGCCCAGCGATATTACATATACATTACCATTGCTTGCAGCCTGCATGCTGCAGGGATTGATTTCTACAATAACCGAATCTTCTACAGTCAGCGTACTCAGATTAATGATCGAAACAGAATTGCCATATACCGGATAATCCATACCGCCTGAATTAGCTACATAAATTTTGTTGTTTGTAATCACCAACTGCTCGGGATAGCGTCCTACCGGAATCAATGCCTCTTCTGTAAAAGTTGCACAATCGATAACCGCAACCGAATGTCCTGAATAATAAGTTACATACAATTTATTATTCAAAGCCGTAAGCGAACGCGGCTGAAGCGGTGAACCCGAAGCATCTTTCGGTTCGAGCGAAGCAACCAGACTGCCGTTCATATCCAGTTTCACCAGACGATTTGAACCGTAAACCGTTACATAGATATAATTACCGTAAATAATCATATCCTGCGCTGAATCACCCAGACCATCGCCCGAATTGGCCGATTTATAAATATCAGCTGTCAATTCCTGGGTTGCAGCATTAAAATAGGCAATCGAGGCATCATTCATACCCCAGTTTCCGCGATTCAGTATATAAAAATCTTCAGCTAACGGATTTTCAATAATTTCTTTGTCTTTGTGATCGTTATCACTACAAGAGGCAAACAGAGCGGCAAACAATAAAGCCACTGTAAAAAGAGAAAAGTACTTTTTAAAATTCATACGTTTTTTATTTAATGGTTAATAGACAAATCGTACACTGCCGCGAAACGAACGTCCGGGCATTGGATAATACCGAATTACATCGTAAGTAGCATTGCCCAGATTCAGCACATCGGCCTGCAATCGTACCGAGCAGGTTTTAAACCGAAACTCGCGATTGGCCGATATTTGCTGCTCCACAAATCCGTCGAGCTTATTTTCTAATTTATTCTGTGGCAACACATAACGTTTACCTACAGCATTGAGCGACCAGGAAAAGTTTACCCATGGATTCTCGAATGATAATGCCACTGTACCGGTATGCTCGGGCGTATACGGAATCTGATCGCCATAGATTTTCGAATCTTTATCTGTACGATCAATGGCGCGCTGCCAGGTATAATTAGCATCGAGGAGCAATGCACATGATGCCGGCAGATCCATATGTGCCGAAAGGTTGGCATCGATGCCGCTGATGTTGACTTTTCCCATATTCATCATTTTCCAGATAAACATGGTGGGAATGGCTACTATTTTATCTTTTACATGATTATAATAGCCATCTACGGTCAGACTCAGATAATCAATACGACAGGCAGGGATTGTGCCGCTCCAGGTAACACCGGCATTATACTGTATTGCTTTTTCGGGATCAAGATCCCGGTTGCCGATGCGATCATAATACAGATCATTGAAGGTTGGCATGCGGTACGAATGTTTATAGGATGCACGCACACGCAGATTTTGATCCGCCACTACCCGATACGAAAGACTGACCGCCGGAGCGAGATTATTCCGGTTTGGCGCCGGATCGCCCGTCTTTAGTTTTTCGGTAATAAAGGTATTAAGCAAACTTCCGGTAACCGTAAGCCGGCTGTTCTGATATTGTGCAGCCAGCGAGGTAAGCGATGTAAAACGCTCGGGATAAACACATTTGGGTGTTGTGGCATCGAGCGTATTGTAAAAGATATCTTCGGCCAGCGAAACAGACCAGCCTTTCGCCGGTGTATAAAACCAGGCCGAAGAGGCATAATATTCACGCTGCGTATAGACATCCTGCTGAATACCATCAATATACCGACTGTGATAATCGCGATAACGAGTCCATGAATAATCAAATTTGGCAAAGGCTTTGGTAGCCAGTTTGCCCGAAATGCGATTGTTGTATTGCGCCTGTACAAAACCATTTTTATCTTTCAGTCGCTCGGTATGATAATCATTATACAAAATGACCGAACCCGGCAAACCACGATCCGACCAGAACCAGTATCCTTTCAGTTGCAGAT
>CAMTPG010000124.1 GCA_947074335.1 uncultured Parabacteroides sp. | reverse complement strand
GGTTCAACCCGTCGCATCCGCAGAGCAGGTACAACTGATTGATTTCGGGAAAGATGCTTTCGGCCGGCTGCAACTTACACTCCGTGCTGCCGATGCCGTGACAGATTCTGTTGTTGTACATTTGGGAGAATGTGTGGAGAATGGACGAATATTACGTAATCCCGGCGAATCTACTATTCGCTATCAGCGTTATGTGCTGAAGCTAATGCCCGGTGTGCAAACCTATACGCTTCAGATACGGCCGGATGTGCGAAATACCGGCCCTGCCGCCATTCCCATGCCTGATTATATCGGACAGGTTGTTCCTTTTCGCTATGTAGAGCTTGAAGGATATGGACAACCCTTGCAAATCACGCAGCTGATGCGCGAATCGGTGCATTATCCCTTTCAAGCCGATGCTGCCCGGTTCGTATGCGATAATGAACTGCTCAATCAAATCTGGGATTTGTGCAATTATTCCATAAAAGCCACTTCTTTTGCCGGCATCTATGTGGACGGTGATCGCGAACGCATTCCTTATGAAGCCGATGCATTAATAAACCAGCTGTGTCATTACAGTGTGGATCGCGAATACAGTATGGCGCGTCGTTCGTGGGAATATTTATTGAAATCGCCCACCTGGCCCACCGAATGGATTTTGCAGGGAATATTGATGGCCTGGTATGATTATCTCTATACCGGCGATAACCGGGCACTACAGGTCGCTTATACAGATTTGAAACCGCGTCTGCTGCTGGCCCTGCGCGAAGATAACGGCTTGATTTCCACAACAACCGGTTTGCAGACACCCGAATTTCTTACATCGATCCGGATGAATCGTTCCATCAATGATATTGTAGACTGGCCGCATTCCAACTTCGGACAAACGGGCGGATTGATGGGCGAAAGCGATCATTTTGTATTTACCGATTATAACGCCGTGACCAATGCCTTTCATTATGAGGCACTGAAACGGATGAGTGAGATAGCCGCCGCACTTGAATTTGATGATGAGGCTTTTTTTTATCAACAGGAGGCTGCCGGTTTTAAACAGTGTTTCAATCAGGCCTTCTTCCGCGAACCCGACAGATGTTATGCTGACGGGCTGGCTGTAGATACCGATCATGCCGCTTTGCATAGCAATATGTTTCCGCTCGCTTTTGCACTTGTGCCGGAGCATCATCAGGGCGATGTTATGGATTTTGTGCGTTCGCGCGGCATGGCCTGCAGTGTTTACGGCTCCCAGTTTTTGCTTGATGCCGTTTACGAAGCCGGTGATGGAGCATATGGCTATGAACTGCTCACCAAAACCGACGATCGCAGCTGGGCCAATATGCTGCATGCAGGCTCAACCATTACACTCGAAGCCTGGGATAATAAATATAAACCCAATCAGGACTGGAATCATGCCTGGGGCGCCGCTCCGGCAAATCTTATTCCGCGCCGACTGATGGGCATCGAACCTGTTACCCCCGGATTTGCTTCGGTCAGCATTCGGCCGCAGCCCGGTGATTTGAAATTTGCAGAGATCGAAGTACCCACCATTCGCGGTACAATCCGGATGAAAATGGAGCGTCATCCGAAACGTGAAATATGGACAATAACACTGCCTGCGAACATGACGGGCGATATTTTCCTGCCAATTCCTAATTTTAACACATACAAAGCAATCTGTAACGGGAAACCGCTGGAAACCGCACAAATGCAGGGAAAACAGTGGATTTCAGTCGGTAAAACAGGCTCGGGAACCTATCAATATGTTATAGAATAGTAAAATGGAATTTGTATTTAACATTTTAGTACAGTATCTTTGCACTCATTAAAATAACAAATGAAAATTTTCTATGAAAAATGTAATGCTTAAAACGCTTATTTTAGCTTTTGTAACCTTATTTATCTCTTGCAGCAATAACAATGAATATTTGACTTACACTGAAGATCAGATTAAATATTTCGAAGAGAATCTTGACTATATCCGCGAACGTAAAATGCTGACCGACGATAATGGAAATCTGGTTTATCAACAGATTATTATCAATCAGGATACAGCACTTTATCGTGTACTTGAAAAAACAGGTGATGCTGTGGAAACAGCTTCTAATGATACGCGTATTAAAATGGTACTGGAAGGCGAATTAATTGACGGTTCGATTTTTCAGCCGTTAAATCCGATGACATTCACCCCTTCGCAGGTGATTACCGGTTTAGGCGCAATTTTGTTGAAGAACAAAGTAGGCGAGAAGATCGAAGCCATTATTCCGGCTAATCTCGGTTATGGTTATTACGGTGTTCCGGTTCCTGCCGGTTCCACATTAATCTTTACATATACAGTAGAGAGCTTCAATTAACTGAAAAGAAACAATTGATAAACGATAATCCACCGTTCGGTTTCCCGACGGTGGATTTTTTGTTTGATAACAAATGATTAGGAGTGTATGATTTTTTTGAACCGATCCAGAAAATCGGCGGCTTCTGCTTTTGTTAAGCTGAGCGGCGGAAGCAAACGAATAGTGTTTGTTCCGGCAACACCCGTGAAGACCTTTTCTTCAAATAATAGTTTATTTCGAATCTCTTTGATGGAATGTTCAAATTCCATGCCGATCATCAGACCGCGTCCGCGAACCTCTTTGATGCCGGGTAATTTGTTAAGTTCCTGCATCAGATAATCGCCCACTTCGGCGGCATTGGCAATCAGTTTTTCATCTTCCATGATTTCGAGTACGGCAATGGCAGCCGCACAGGCCAGATGATTTCCGCCGAATGTTGTGCCCAACATACCGTAAACGGGTTTAAACATCGGACTGATCAATACGCCGCCAATCGGGAATCCGTTGCCGATGCCTTTCGCCACCGTAATTAAATCCGGACGGATATCGGCATACTGATGAGCAAAGAATTTTCCGCTGCGGCCGTAGCCCGATTGAATCTCATCCAGAATCAGACAAACTTCGTATTTGGTACAAAGCTCACGCAACTCTTTCATAAATTCGTCGGTTGGCAGCTGAATACCGCCTACGCCCAGAATACCTTCGATGATAACAGATGATACATCGCCTTTCATCAGCTCGGCTTCTACCAGTGCTGCATTGTTTAAAGGAAGATAGGTTACAGCCAGATCTTCATTCACCGGCGCGATGATTTTCGGATTATCCGTTACCCGTACCGCAGCCGATGTACGGCCGTGAAAAGCATGTTGAAAAGCTACCACACGCTTTTTGCCGTTATGGAACGAAGCCAGTTTCAGTGCATTTTCGTTGGCTTCGGCGCCCGAGTTTATCAGAAACAGGGCATAATCTTCGTAACCGGATGCTTTACCCAGTTTGTCGGCCAGCGTTTGTTGCAGACTGTTGATTACCGAATTGGAATAAAATCCCAGCTTGTTGAGCTGATCGGTGATTGCCTGAACATACACCGGATGCGTATGACCAACCGAAATTACGGCATGTCCGCCATACAAATCCAGGTATTCCGTTCCTTCCGCATCCCAGACATGACAGCCTTTTCCTTTAACAATCTCAATGTTAAAGAGCGGATATACATCAAATAATTTCATAACATCTTTGTTTTTAGAACGCCGAAGGTTTCAGATGTAAACCCACGGTTTCTTCCAGATTGAACATCAGGTTCATGTTGTGAACAGCCTGACCACTCGCGCCCTTCAGCAGATTGTCAATCATGGAAATGATTAATAGTTTATTATCGAATTTCTGCAGATGAATCAGACATTTGTTGGTATTTACCACCTGTTTCAGATCGGGATTGCGATCGGTAATAAAGGTAAATGAATGATCTTCGTAATACGCTTCGTAAATGCGCTTGATTTCGTCGAGCTCAATTTTGCAATCCAGGTAAGTGGTTGCATAAATACCACGCGAGAAATTACCACGCACCGGAATAAAATTGATCTGACTGTTGAAGCTGTTTTGCAATTGCTTCAGACTTTGATTAATCTCCGTCAGATGCTGATGGGTAAATGGTTTGTAGATGGATATATTATCATTTCGCCAGCTGAAGTGCGAAGTGTCAGTCGGTTTAACGCCGGCTCCGGTAGATCCGGTAATGGCATTCACATGCAGTTCCGAATTCAGCATCAGGTGCTTGGCCAGCGGCAGCACGCCCAGTTGAATACAGGTTGCAAAACATCCGGGATTGGCAATATGGCGGGCATTGCAGATGCGACGACGATTCAGTTCGGGCAAACCGTACACAAAATCGTGCGTGTCGTTCTCTTCGCGGAAGTCGGTGCTGAGATCAATAATCTTCAGCGATTCGGGCAAAGTATGACTCTCCATAAACTTCTTCGAATCGCCATGTGCCGTACAGAAAAAGAGCAGATCAATGTCTTCAACCGGCAGCTTGTCGGTAAATACCAGATCGGTATCACCAATCAATCCCGTATGTACATTTGTTATTTTATTGCCGGCATTGCTGGAGCTGTTTACAAAAACAATCTCCACATCCGGATGGATTAACAACAAACGTATCAGTTCGCCCGCCGTATAACCGGCGCCTCCGATAATACCAACTTTGATCATAGCTGTTCCTCTTTATGATTTGAATAATAAACACGCAGTGGCGTAGATGTTACTTTGATAAAGCCTTTTGCATCTTCGGATGTCCAGCCTTTCTGCACTTCGCCGTATTCGCCGAATTTGGTTTTTACCAGATCATCTTTCGAATCTACACCTACTGTCGAGAATGAATGCGGACGCAATTCCAGAATCACGGTTCCGTTTACATTACGCTGCGATTCCTGAAGCATGGCTTCGATGTCGCGCATAACCGGCTCCAGATACTGACTTTCATGCAGGAACATGCCATACCAGTTGGCAACCTGATCTTTCCAGTATTGCTGCCATTTGCTCAATGTATATTTTTCGAGGAATTTATGGGCGCCGATAATCAGCATAGGAGCAGCCGCTTCGAAACCTACACGTCCTTTAATACCAATGATGGTATCGCCTACATGCATATCGCGACCAATACCGTAAGGTGCGCCAATCTCTTCCACTTTCTGGATCGCTTTGATTTTATCATCGAAAACTTCACCGTTCACGGCATGGATTTCGCCTTTTACAAATTCGATGCGCAGCTCTTCGGTACCTGTTTTTTCAACCTGTTTGAGGTAAGCACATTCGGGCAGCCCCTGTTTTGAGTCGAGAATTTCGCCACCACAGATTGATGTTCCCCACAAACCTACATTGTACGAATATTTCAGTTTAGTGAAGTCGGCTTCGAATCCGTTTTCCTTCAGATAATTGATTTCGTACTCGCGTGTCAGTGTCATATCGCGTGTCAGCGTGATGATTTCAACATTCGGAGCCAAAACCAGGAATGTCATATCGAAACGAATCTGATCGTTGCCTGCGCCGGTTGAACCGTGTGCAATGGCATCGGCACCGATTTCGTTGGCATAGCGGGCAATGGCCAGTGCCTGAAAAATACGTTCCGAGCTTACCGAGACGGGATAAGTGCCGTTACGCAGTACATTACCGAAGATCATATACTTCAGACTTTTATCATAATATTCTTCGGTTACATCGATGGTAACATATTTTGTTGCGCCCAGTTTGTAGGCGTTTTCTTCGTTTTGTTTTAACTGTTCGGGGCTGAATCCGCCTGTGTTGGCACAAGCTGCATAGACTTCATAACCCTTTTCTTTGGCCAGATACATTACAGTAAACGAGGTATCCAAACCTCCGCTGAATGCTACTACTACTTTCTTTTTCATCTTCGTTCTATTTTATGAATGATGCACGGCAGCATCTGTCTGATTTATTTTTTCTGATTTATGTTGATGTTGCGGCGCTTTCGGATCCCACATCATGGCAGTGCAAATGCAATATTTGCGACCGGTGCGCTCCAGCACATCGTGATTAATACAACCTTCGCAACCGCGCCAAAAGGCTTCATCGTCTGTCAGGTCGGCAAATGTAACCGGTACATATCCCAGTTCGGTATTCATTTTCATCACGGCGGCTCCCGAGGTAAGACTGAAAATCTTTGCCTTCGGCCAGCGCAGACGGGCCAGCTGGAAAGTGACCTCTTTGATGCGTTTGGCAGTACCGGTGCCTCTGAATTTAGGATGAACAATCAATCCGGATGTGGTAACATACTGTTTATTACCCCAGGATTCGATATAGCTGAAGCCGGCAAACTCGTCGCCGGCAAGGGCAATTACTACCTTGCCCTCTTTCATCTTTTGTGTTACATAATCGTGTGTACGCTTGGCAATACCGGTTCCGCGAACCTGGGCTGCGTCTTCAATTGTCTGAAGAATGATGTCTACATATTCCTCATGCGAGGCATCTGCAATCATTACATCGATTTCTGTTTCTTGTTCCATTTCTAACACTTCGCTCTTTTTCTTTCTTTTAAATAAAACGGGAAAGGGCTTCGATAACACGCTCGCGCGATACACCCTCTCGCGGAATAATTAATATCGTATCGTCACCTGCAATGGTGCCGATAATTTCAAACGGAGCCTGCGAATCGATATCGGAAGCAATCCCCATGGCATAACCCGGTCGTGTTTTCATCACAGCCAGATTACCCGAAAATTCGATGTTGGGGTGCGAAACGGCCGACTCCTCCTGCGTTTGCTGTACAGCGGCATAATCGGGCAGGCGATATACATAATTGTCGTTATCATCGTGTACCTTAATCACCCGGAGTTGTTTGATATCGCGCGAGAGTGTGGCCTGAGTTACCTGAAAGCCCTGTTGCTCCAACACACGCAATAACTCTTCCTGATTGCTGATGTTGTTGTGTCTGATGATGTTACAAATTGCATTTAATCGCTCTTTCTTCATACTTGCTCTGTATATTTATGCAAAACGTCTGCAAATATAAGGCAAATAATGAATAAATATACAGTTTGTCTGAATTATTTTGTATGGAATTGTATATTTTCTCATTTAGAGGCTTCGTCCATATTAATAAATCATTGATGCTGATGCTATTTTACCGATTCACGATCTGCATTTCAGGAGATGCTTTTTTGTTGCCCTCTGCAACTTACTCCATAATCTCCGAATACAAATGCAATTTATATCTATGCTGTAGCTGCAATAGAAAAATAGCTTACCTGAAGCGGTTAAAAAACAGAATCTGTTTATAGCAACAGTATCAGAGGATTTTTTGTTATTGAAATATAGATTATATTTGTAATACCAACAGATCTGCATTGTCATGAAAAAAATAGTTACCGGCATATTTATTTTTACCTTATTAATAATGTATAGCTGCAGCAGCGTTCCGCTGACCGGACGAAGACAAATGTTGCTTGTATCGGATCAGGATATATTAACCGCCAGTCTTACACAATATAATGATTACATGAAATCGGCCGTAAAATCAACTTCCACAAACCAATCGGCACAGGTTTTACGTGTAGGCAGAAATATTGCTTCTGCTACCGAAGCTTATCTGAAAGCTAACGGCATGGGAGAGGATGTAAGCAATTTTGGCTGGGAGTTTGCACTGGTGCAGGATCC
>CAMTPG010000123.1 GCA_947074335.1 uncultured Parabacteroides sp. | reverse complement strand
GCCGACGATCATGCAAAAATCGGTGTGAATTACCTGATTCAGCCCGGACAACCCGCTACACGTAATCTGGAAGAAACCATGTATGTGTGCGAAGTATTCAATAAAGCCGGCGAAATTGTGAAAGGTGCGGGCATTCCTTTCGGATATCATAACCATGATATGGAGTTTGCCAAAGTTGAACCGGGCGGTCAGCAGTCTACATTTGGTCGCGGAAGCAAAGGCGAAACGATCTATGATCTGTTTGTAAACAATACCGATCCCGACAATGTATTCTATGAAATGGATGTATACTGGACCGTAATGGGGCAGAATGATCCGGTAGCCTATATGCAGAAATATCCCGACCGCATCAAGGTGCTGCACATCAAAGATCGTTCGGTGCTCGGGCAATCGGGTATGATGAACTTCGAACAGATCTTTAATCAGTTTGGTAAAAACGGCTATCAGGATTATTTTGTTGAACTTGAACGTGTGCCAAGCGGCACCCAGTTTGAGGGTGTTGCAGGCTGTGCCGATTACCTGAAAAATGCTCCTTTTTTATTGTAAATAGTACAAAATAGATAAAGTAATCGAACATCCTGCCGCTACCGAATGCGACAGGATGTTTTTTTATTTCTTTTTTTATCTTTAATTATTACTGATATACTGATAATTATTGCATTTTAGCCGGATAAAAAAAGATATTGTGAAATTTACATTATGGAAATTTAAAAATATACACTATATTTGCCACGATTCTTTAAGGAAACACATGGGAACACAGGAACAAAATCAAAATCAGATGTTTTATCCGCATGTATCTGTCGATTGTGTATTGATGGGTGCTGTAGATGACAAACTCAGCGTATTACTGGTAGAGCGTCAGGTGGCCGGCAGTGAAGAAAAGCACTATAAATTGCCCGGGAGCCTGATTTACGAAAATGAAGATCCGGATCAGGCGGCACAGCGCGTGCTGTTTGAAGCCACCGGACTGAAGCGATTGGCATTAAAACAATTTCGTTGTTTTGGTTCGCCCGAGCGTACAAAAAACAAAGAGGATGTGCAGTGGCTGGAGAATGCAGCCAAGTTAAAAATCAACCGGATTCTAACCATTGCCTATCTGGCACTCTGTAAAATGAAGAAAGCAGAGCTGAAGGAAAAAGGCGATACCCTGATCTGGGCGCCGGTCGACGAACTGCCGCATCTGCCCTTCGATCACCGGGAAATTATTGATGCTGCCGTAAGCGAGATCCGAAGCTGGATCGATGCAGAGCCGCGCATTGTATTCGATTATCTGCCGGCTAAATTTACAGCATATCAGTTGCGTCGTACATTCGAAGTTATTTATAATAAACCAATGGATGTGCGCAATTTTCACAAGCGGATGAATGCCATGCAATATGTAGTACTGACCGATGAAATGGAAAAAGGTGTTTCGCACCGGGCAGCACGCTATTATCGCTTTGATAAAGTGAAATATAATAAAATACACTCGAAGTTTAATAAAATATAATATACAGAATATGTGTTTATTGGGTTGCGATATAGGAAGCTCGTCGGTAAAAGCCTCGCTTGTTGATAGTCAGACCGGAGCTATTCTGGCTTCCGATTTTTACCCCAAAGAGGAGGCCGCCATTCATGCTGCCAATCCGGGTTGGGCCGAACAAGATCCTGCTTTGTGGTGGGAATATCTGAAACAGGCCGTTCAGGGTGCGCTGCAGAAAGCGAAAAAACAGGGCACTGATGTAAAAGCCATCGGGATATCTTATCAGATGCACGGGCTTGTGCTGGTAGACAAAAAAATGCAGGTGCTTCGTCCTTCCATTATCTGGTGCGACAGCCGTGCGGTAGGTTATGGCGACCGTGCTTTTAAATCGCTGGGCGAGAAATATTGTCTGGGCAATCTGCTAAACTCACCGGGCAATTTTACGGCCGCTAAACTGGCGTGGGTAAAAGAGAACGAACCCGAATTATATAAATCGGTATATAAATTCATGTTGCCGGGCGATTACATAGCCATGCGTATGACCGGCGATATCCGCACTACGGTTTCCGGTTTATCGGAAGGCATTTTCTGGGATTTCCGTAAAAATCAGGTGTCTGATTTGCTGATGAAGCATTTCGGATTCGATGAGTCGCTGGTACCCGAAATCTGTCCTACCTTCGGCCTGCAGGGCGAACTGCTGCCTTCGGTGGCAGCCGAGCTGGGACTGAAAAAAGGTACTCCCGTAACATATCGTGCCGGCGATCAACCCAACAATGCCTTATCGCTGAACGTGTTGAATCCGGGCGAAATTGCTGCCACCGGCGGCACATCGGGAGTGGTTTACGGCGTAAACGATCAGGTGAATTTCGATACCCGCTCGCGTGTAAATACTTTTGCACACGTTAATCATACGCCCGATCAGGTGCGTCTGGGCGTGCTGCTTTGCATCAACGGAGCCGGCATTCTGAATTCGTGGATGAAGCGCAATATCGCACCGCAGGGCATGAATTACGAACAACTCAACGCGTTTTGCGATACCGTACCCATCGGAGCGCAAGGGCTTTCTATTCTGCCTTTCGGCAATGGCGTAGAGCGCATGCTCGAAAATAAACCGGTAGGTTGTTCGATGCATGGTCTGAATTTTAACATCCACACCAAAGCGCATATAGCGCGTGCGGCACAAGAGGGCATTGTGTTCTCTTTCAAATACGGTATGGATATTATGAATGAGATGGGCATCGACATCCGTGTGATTCGCGCGGGCAATGCCAATCTTTTCCTCAGTCCGATATTCCGCGATGCGCTGGCCGGCGTAACCGGTGCCATGATCGAACTGTATGATACAAACGGCGCTGTGGGAGCCGCCAAAGGTGCCGGCATGGGCGCAGGCATTTATGCTTCGGCAAAAGAAGCTTTCGCCTCGCTCCAGAAAATCGATGTCATCGAACCCGACGGTTTGCGTGCCGATCGCTATTGCGGTGCTTACGAGCTGTGGAAAGAGCGACTCGAAAAAGAAATTAAAGCATAAAACAAAAACGAAATAGGTATAACCATTTTAATCATTCTACAACAATGACTTATTTTAAAGGAGAAAAAGAATTTTTCCCGGGAATCGGAAAAATTCAGTTTGAAGGACGTGAGTCTAAAAATCCGATGGCTTTTCATTATTATGATGAAAACAAAGTAGTAATGGGCAAAACCCTGAAAGAACATCTGCGCTTTGCCATGGCTTACTGGCATACTTTGTGTGCAGAAGGAGGCGACCAGTTCGGCGGCGGAACAAAATGTTATGCCTGGAACGGCAGCACCGATCGCATTACACGCGCTAAATATAAAATGGATGCGGCATTCGAATTTATGTCAAAATGTAACATCCCTTACTACTGCTTCCACGATACGGATGTTGTAGATGAAGCGCCTACTTTGGGCGAATTCGAAAAAGATTTGCATACCATGGTAGATTATGCCAAACAGCTTCAGACAGCAACCGGTAAAAAACTGTTGTGGTCTACAGCCAATGTATTCGGTAACAAACGTTACATGAATGGTGCGGCTACAAATCCTTATTTCCCTGCAGTAGCTTCTGCCGGTACTCAGATTAAAAATGCAATCGATGCCTGTATTGCACTGGGCGGCGAAAACTATGTATTCTGGGGCGGTCGCGAAGGTTATATGAGTCTGCTCAACACCGATATGAAACGCGAAAAAGAGCACCTGGCCATGATGCTGACACTGGCTCGCGATTATGGTCGTAAAAATGGTTTCCAGGGTACATTCCTGATCGAACCGAAACCTATGGAACCTTCTAAACATCAGTATGATGTGGATTCTGAAACTGTAATCGGATTCCTGCGTCACTACGGTCTGGATAAAGATTTCGCAATCAACATCGAAGTAAACCACGCCACACTGGCCGGTCATACTTTCGAACACGAACTGCAGGCAGCTGCCGATGCAGGTATGTTGGGAAGCATCGATGCAAACCGCGGTGATTATCAGAATGGCTGGGATACAGATCAGTTCCCGATCGATATTTACGAACTGACTCAGGCCTGGTTAGTTATTCTCGAAGCCGGTGGTTTCAAAACCGGTGGTACCAACTTCGATGCCAAAACCCGTCGTAACTCAACCGATCTCGAAGATATCTTCCTGGCTCACATCAGCGGTATGGATGCATTTGCCCGTTCATTGATGATTGCTGCCGATATTCTGGAGCATTCTGATTACAAAAAAATGCGTGCAGAACGTTATGCAAGCTTCGACAGCGGCGAAGGCAAACTGTTCGAAGACGGCAAACTGACTCTCGAAGATTTGTGCAAAATCGGTTTAACTCAGGGCGAACCGAAATTGATCAGTGGCAAACAGGAATTGTACGAAATGATTATCAATCAGTACATCTAATCCAAAAATTATTACAGAAGAATGAGATTCTCTTTTCTCAATCATTTTTCTGAATAAAAAATAATGATTTTTAAGCATGCAGATGGCTCAGGCGGTCTGCATGCTTTGTTTTTATTACTTATCTTTGAGGTGTAAACAGCAAATAGTCAGATGCATATTGTAAAACGAACAGTGGTTTGGACAGGTTTTATCCTGCTTTTCTTTTTTATATCGAGCCTTATCATGGTGGTGGTATATAAATATGTACCTGTTTATTATACCCCGTTAATGGCGATTCGAAAATTTGAACATCGCGGAGATAAAACCTTTGCCTTGCAACATCAATGGGTTCCGCTCGATCAGATTTCGCAGACATTACCACAGGCTGTGGTTGCATCCGAAGATAATTTATTTCTGACGCATCACGGATTTGATATGCAGCAGATCCGGAAGGCACGCGATGAGGCAAAAGCCGGCAAGCGGGTGCGTGGTGCCAGTACCATTTCGCAGCAAACGGCAAAAAATGTATTTCTCTGGCCGGGCAAGAGCTATTTCAGGAAAGGACTTGAAGTCTATTTTACTTTTCTGATCGAAACAATCTGGGGAAAATCGCGCATTATGGAGGTTTATCTCAATTCCATCGAAATGGGAAAAGGAATATTCGGTGCACAGGCTGTGGCAAAAGCTCATTTTCGCGTGGATGCTTGTCGTATAACGGCTCCGCAGGCTGCTTTGATTGCCGCGAGTCTGCCTAATCCGCTGAAGTTTAATTCGGGTAATCCGTCGGCTTATCTGCTTAAACGACAACAGCAGATACTGGCGCTGATGCCGAAAGTGGGCGTTGTGGATATGGGCTGTCCGCCGGGACAATGCAAAACTGTTTCCGGAAAGAAAAAGGCACCCGAAAAGAAAAAGACATCCGCAAAGAAGACGAATGCTGAAAAGAGATAGTTTCGGAAAGAGATCGGTTCTGAATAAATTCGAATCCTGAAAAGGAATTACCCTTGACAAAACTGGTCACAGAAGCTGTAATTTTAGCAAAATGGGATAAAAATTTTTGATAATCAAAACCGGATATAATAAACAGAAGTAATCCAAAGATTAATTATATTTGGCCGACAAATAACAGTAAGAATTAGTTGAACCTGAATTAATCAGATCCAATTGATCAGGCGGTCATTGAACAGGCAACAATTTATAAGTAGCCCCAAATGAACGCCGTCAATTAATGAAACAGTATTAATCAGTCAACAGATAAACAAGCAATAATTATCATCCGCATGAACTCATTCACATACAGTAATGCCGGCCGTATATCATACGCCGATGCGCTCGAAATGCAGACTGCTGCTTTTGAAGCTTTATTGCAGGCCAAAGCTGCCGGAACTACCGGCACAAACAAACTCTTTTTTTGCGAACATGAGCCGGTACTTACTATCGGAAAGAGCGGAAAAGAGGCGAATCTGCTGATTCCCGAAACCGAACTGAACCGGCGCGGCATCACACTGCATCACATAGGTCGCGGCGGCGATATAACTTATCACGGCCCCGGACAAATCACCGGTTATCCGGTTTTTGATATTGATTGCTGGCAGATCGGATTGCGGCAATTCATAGAGCGGATGGAGGAGGCGATTATCCGTTTTCTGAGCGGTTATGGCGTAACAGCTTCAAGACTTCACGGCGCAACCGGCGTATGGATCGAACCGGATGTGCCCGGACGTGCCCGCAAAATTTGCGCCATCGGCGTTAAAAGCAGCCGGTTTGTTACCATGCACGGATTTGCTCTGAATATCAATACAGATCTGAGCGCTTTCAGTCTGATAAATCCCTGCGGATTTACGGATAAGGGCGTTACATCATTGGCACGCGAACTGGGCGAAATAGTTGATTTTGAAACGGCTAAATCACGATTGCTGACTGAATTTGAGCAGCAATTTCCGGATATTAATTAGCGTGGACTATTAAAAACTGTAATTCACCGGCAAAACCTGACGTTTCGTTGAAAATAAGTAAGTGTATTGATAATTGCCTCTACCTTTGTATATTAATGTAATTGAATTTAAACGTAATTATAAACATATAACAAATTTATAACTATGACCTACAAAAAAACATATCTGTTCATGCTCTCGGCATGCTTATTATTGGCAGGTGTGAGTTGTGATACTACGTCGGATATTTTTTCAGATACGATGAATCCCGGTGGCAACAACAACATTGTCGATGATGATGATATTGTGGATAATGCCGTCAAAGAATTACCCGACGATGAAAACGATGATATCAATAATTCTTCGTTTACCGAAACCGTTTCCATTACTTTCGGCTCTTCTGTAACCGTTTCAAACTCGCTCGAAGGCAATGGCGTCTCGGTTTCTGCCGACGGCCAGCATGTAATAATTACCTCTACCGAAAAGAAAGTGGAATACATTTTAAAAGGTACTACCCAAAACGGTTCGGTAAAAATTTACAGCGATTATAAGTTTAAGCTCACCATGGATGGCGTGCAAATCACCAATCCGAATGGTCCGGCCGTTAATATTCAGTCGGGTAAACGTGTATTTGTGTGGTTAAACAACGGCACTGAAAATGTGCTGACCGACGGTTCAAACTATCAGTTGCACGAAACAGAAGATATGAAAGCCGCCTTCTTCAGCGAAGGTCAGCTGATTTTCAACGGTAAAGGCGCACTCAGCGTAAACGGTAACTATAAACATGCCATCTGCAGCGACGATTATGTACGCATTTACGAAGGTACATTTAATCTGATCAGCAAAGTTTCGGATGGTATTCATGCCAATGATGCGGTAATTATCGATGGCGGAACACTCAACATCAATTCCGCTTCGGATGCCATCGAATGCGAAAAAGGATATATTCTGATTAACGATGGCGATTTTACCATCGTGAGCGGCGATGAGGGCATCGTTTCATCTTACAACGACGGCGATTCTTCCATCAATCCTTATATGGATATCAATGGCGGAACATTCCGCATCACCACAACCGGTGCTTCGGCCAATGCAATCAAGAGTCGCGGAAGCCTGACCATCAACAAAGGCGATTTCTATATTAAAACTACGGGCCGCGAATCGGAAGGCATCGAAAGTAAAAATATCCTGACCATCAACGACGG
>CAMTPG010000122.1 GCA_947074335.1 uncultured Parabacteroides sp. | reverse complement strand
ATTCTTTGTGTACGCAGCGACGAAAGTTATCTGGAAGAGACCATACGAAAAACAAAGACTGGCATTGCCGCACGTACCAAAGAGGAAGCCTTACATTTCATTTCGACACAATATAAATATTGGCTGAAGGCGGGTTATACTCAAACAGAACCGGATAAAAAAGAGATCGAAAAATTCTCACGGAAATCGCAGGCTGAACAATTTATGACTATTTTTGATACATTAATAAAGGATTAACATGCTGTCTGTTTTGATTCCGACATATAATACGGTATGTGTTGCCCTGATTCGGGAAATTAGGAATCAGGCGTCGGAACTGCATATTCCTTTTGAAATCATTGTGGCAGATGATGCCTCTTCTGCTGAGTTTCAAAAGGAGAATGAAATCATCAACTCTTTTCCCGATTGTACGTTTATTCGATTAACCGACAATATCGGACCGGCGGTTATCCGCAATCTGTTGGCAGACAAAGCCCGATATTCCTGGTTGTTATTTCTGGATGCCGATACTTTTCCGGCATCCGGTACATTTTTAAAGGACTATATTGCTGCCATGCATCCGGGAAATGTTATTTGCGGCGGTTTTACTTATGAACGGCAGAATATTCCGCCCGATCAGGCTTTGCGTTATGCGTATGGAACAGCAGTAGAAGAGATGCCGGCAACAGATCGCAACAAAAATCCGCATGCCCGTTTTATCGGCATGAGCTTCATGATTGAGAAAGCTGTCTTTAATGAGATCCGGTTCGACGAAACCATGCATTTTGGCTACGAAGATGCCAGTTTTGGTATCCGCATGCGCGAAGCCGGGATACCGGTTCTTCACATTGATAATCCCGTTTATCACCGGTCGCTGGAGAATTCGGCTGATTATCTGAAGAAAATGCAACGTTCTTTACAAAATCTGTTTCTGCATGCCGATAAAATGAAATCGGATATTCGCCTGTTGCAATGGCATAAAAAAATAGAAGATTATAAATTAGAGTCTTTCGTTGCCCGCTCATTCCGGTTAGTACAAAAACCCGTAACCCGGAATCTGACCGGCAAAAAACCTTCACTCAAATTATTCGCTTTTTATAAACTGGGCTATTATTGTCTGGTATCAGTTAATTCGAAAAGAGCAGATAATGCATCCGAGATATAATCCCGTTTCAGGTCTGAGGGTTTCAATATTTCATCATTCCATTGTAATAAATCGATATCGATTGGTATTTTTCCTGAAAATTTACTGCCCGAATTCCGACCAAGTTGGCTTTCAATTTGTTTAAAGATAGAACGTATATCGTCAGCATACAACGGACTATATGCAATAGCTACCTGATTAAGGAACGGATTGGAACCGGGCAGATCGAGCGGTTCGGTATAAACAGATTCAGAAAATGTGATCAATTGAAAATATTGACACAACAACCGGTTAGCGAGAGAAATATTCATCTCACTATCCAGATTTGAACCTAATGATATAATCAGTTTGTTATGCATATTTGTAAATTGAAGACAAAACTAGTAAAAATACCTATAGATTGGTATTGCTATACGCTTCAAATCATGTTACATTTGCATAAGATTTTTTAAAAATGAAACTATCAGATCTGCAGACAGGAGAAAAAGGAATCGTTATTAAGGTAATGGGGCGCGGTGCATTCCGTAAACGCATCATCGAAATGGGATTCATCAGAGGGAAAGAAGTTGAAGTAGTACAGAATGCTCCTTTAAAAGATCCGATTCAGTATCGCATCATGGGATATGATGTATCCCTGCGCCGGAAAGATGCCCAGATGATTGAAGTGATGAGCATTTCCGAATTCAACGAACTTTCCGAAAAGGAAAATGATAATCGCACAGCCGATTCTTATATCATCCCTGCATCCTCCAGTTTCGAAGATCTGGCCATTCATAAAGGAAAAACAATCAATGTAGCCTTGGTAGGCAATCCGAATTGTGGCAAAACCTCGCTTTTTAATTTTGCATCCGGCGCACACGAGCATGTAGGTAACTATAGCGGCGTAACGGTTGATGCCAAAGAGGGCACTTTCCACCAGAACGGATATACATTTAAAATAGTTGATTTACCAGGCACCTATTCTTTATCAGCCTACACTCCCGAAGAGCTTTATGTACGCAGACATCTGAATGAAGAACATCCCGATGTAGTTATCAATGTGGTAGATGCCTCCAATCTGGAGCGTAATCTTTATCTGACCTGCCAGTTAATTGATATGGATGTGCGCATGATTATCGCACTGAATATGTGGGATGAGCTGGAAAAACGCGGTGATAAATTCGATTATGAAGCTCTTTCAAAAATGATTGGTACGCCGATTGTACCTACCGTAAGTAAAACCGGATTTGGTATTGAGCAGTTATTTGATCGCATAATTAAAGTGTATGAAGAAGAAGATCCCGTACTGCGTCATATTCATATTAATTATGGCGATGTACTTGAAAAGGGTATTTATACTGTTCGTCATGCCATTAAACTGACCGATGCCATTCCGAAAAGTTCTTCTAAACGATATCTGGCCATTAAATTAATGGAAGGCGATCCCGAGATCAAAAAATTCGTGGAAGATCTTCCCGACGGAAATAAAGTAATTGCCGAACGCGATAAAACGGTTTCGCAAATCGAGACCTTATTAAAAGAGGATTGCGAAACCGCTTTTACCGATGCCCGCTATGGTTTTATTCAGGGTGCACTTCGCGAAACCTATACACCCAATAAAGCTCCCCGAGTAAGTAAAACTCAGGCTATAGATTATTATATCACGCATAAATATTTCGGATTCCCTATCTTTATTCTCTTCATGTGGATTATGTTTGAAGCCACATTTAAGCTGGGCGAATTTCCGATGGGATGGATTGAATCGCTGGTTGAGCTGATCAGCAATTTTGTTCAGAATCATTTAAGCGAAGGTCCGGTTAAGGATCTGCTGGTGGATGGCATCATTGGCGGTGTGGGCGGAGTTATTGTATTCCTGCCCAACATTTTAATTCTGTATTTCTTTATCTCATTAATGGAAGATTCCGGATACATGGCACGAGCTGCTTTTATCATGGATAAAATTATGCATAAAATGGGCTTGCACGGAAAATCGTTCATTCCGCTGGTTATGGGTTTCGGTTGTAATGTGCCGGCTATTATGGCCAGTCGCACGATAGAGAGCCGAAACAGCCGTATCCTGACTATTCTGGTTACTCCTTTAATGAGTTGCAGCGCCCGCCTGCCTATTTATGTCTTGCTAACCGGCGCCTTCTTCCCGAACCGGGCAGGAACGGTTATGCTGGCACTTTATGCATCTGGCATTATATTAGCCGTTTTGATGGCACGTTTGTTTAAGAAAATTTTCTTCAAACAGGAAGATGTGCCTTTTGTTATGGAACTTCCGCCTTATCGTTTTCCTACCGGAAAATCCATAGTAATACATATGTGGGAAAAGGCGAAACAATATTTACAGAAAATGGGAGGAATCATTTTGATTGCCTCAATCATCATCTGGTTTTTGGGTTATTTCCCCCGAAATACAAAAAATACGGCTCATTTCAATGAAGAGATAGCCAAAGCCGAACAAACCATTCAGGAAAAAGAGGAACGCGAAACGGCAATAGCCGAACTGGAACGCCAGATGTATATCGATCAGCAGCAGAATTCTTATATCGGAAAGATCGGTAAAGGCATACAGCCCATATTGAAACCGCTGGGATTCGATTGGAAGATGTCAGTCAGTTTAGTCACGGGCATGGCTGCCAAAGAAGTTGTTGTCAGCACCTTAAGCGTTTTGTATACCGGAACAGACAATGATGATCATTTATTGTCTGAGCGACTTAAAAATGATCGAAATGCCGAAGGGAAATATGTATTTACACCTTTAATTGCATTAACTTTTATGCTTTTTGTATTGATCTATTTCCCCTGTATTGCAACAATAACGGCGATCATCAATGAATCGGGAACCTGGAAATGGGGATTATTTGTAGCAGTCTATACCTGTGTATTAGCCTGGATTGTTTCTTTTTTATTTTATCAAATCGGAACTTTAATTTTACATTAGAATATGTGGCAGGAAATAGTAATAGTTATTATCGGAATAGTTGTAGTAATTTATACAATTATCAAGATTTCTTTATTTTTAAAAAGAACACTTATCAATAAAGATACATCAGCATGTTGTTCGTGTAAAATTAAAAATTCATGCAATAAAACTTTATAAAGATTTAATCTTCATATCAAATAAAGTTAATTCAAATTTTTATTATTGATATTTCTAAAATTCTTATATCTTTGGAAAATCAATGCGGTTATATTCTATCATTATGAAACTTTGGATTCACATATTTGTCTTATTTATGTTATTCGGGTTAATTTCTTGTCATGAAGAAAGTGAACTCAAAGATTTATATTTTCAGGAAAATGTAGATAAAAGTGCCGGCCGATTTGCTGAGATCATGTATCAGGGAGGTGCATCATCTTTGAAAACCAGCGATAGAGAGCGGTTTAAACTTGTTCACATTTCGGATCCGCATATTTCAGGCTGGGCAGCCGATAATCATTATTCCAATCCGAAAAATCTGATTGAAGCTGTTAACTTTTCAAATATTATCAACTTAAAAATTAATGCAGTCGCTGCTACCGGCGATTTTATAGGAAATAATGCTTCAACCACAAAAAGTGAAGCTTTCAGTTTTTTAGAATCTTTTACTTATAATTTTTACACTCCCGAAAATAATATTCCCTCATTTATCTGTACGGGAAATCATGATACAAATGTTATTAGTGATAATGAATCTGATTATTTAACCAAATCGGATCTATCAGGAACATTATTTGATAAAATTAATTATGCTGTTCAGAGACCTTTAAATGAACTTTATTACTATACCGATATGCCCAATCCGCAAGGTGGTTATATCCGTTTTATTGCTTTGGATAATTCAGAACAGGATGATTTCAGTTATAAAGGAATTAATTATTCGTCGATTTCGCAAAAACAGGTTGACTGGCTGATTAATACGGCTTTAAAGGAAGATATGACAAATAATCATCATATTATTATATTGAATCATCATCCTTTTCAGGTCTATTCTAAAGACAATTCAACTTACATGACATCAGGTGTATATCTTTTCTCTGAACAATTAGTACCTTCAATAATTGATGCCTATATGCAACGAAGCACAATAAAACAGAAATATAAGAGTTCTATTATAAAAGATTCAATTGTTATTGATGCTGATTTTGCAACTTATACAGGCGAATTTATTTGTCATTTGGGTGGTCATGCTCATACCATAGCAACAATTGATGTACGGCCTAAATCAGATGATGCAAAAAAACAAATTATGCTTTTGGCGAATACATTATCACCAAATATGCAAAATAATTCGTTTGTAAATATAAAAAGAGAAAAAGGGAAAGAAACAAGTAACAGTTTTTCAATTTACGCAATTGATACTACAGAAAAAAATATTTATATTACCTATTTTGGTGCATACCCGTCAATTTTTAATGCCATCAATGTAGTTAATTACAACTAATTTATTAGTCTTATATGCCTTTACAACGTTTTATAGATAATACATTTTATTACCTATTTATTTTCACATTAATATTTGGCGTTATTTTTTATGATGCCTTAGGTTTTAATTTCACAGATGAATTGTGTGCATTGTTTTTATGCGGATTATATGCATATTATGTTTTTCATACAAAAAACTGGTCGTTCAATAAATTATTCCTGATTACGATCTTTGTTTTTCTCTTTTATCTGGTTTATTCATTACTCATAAAAAGCAATACAAAGGGAGCCATTATTTCCGATTTTATTATACAGTTAAAACCCTATATTGCCTTTTTTACGGTCTATGCTTTTGCTCCTGTATTAAATAAACAAATGAAGAAAAATTTAAGCCTCTTATCGATTATATGTTCTGTCTATTTATTGATAATAGCTATATCTTATTTTTTTACAAATGATTTATTAAAAGTACTTCTTTTTCATCCTTCGCGACTGGCTACCGCTACAATCATAACTGCTTTATTGTATTTGTATTGTAATGAATATACATTAAAAAATAAGCTTATATTTTTACTTATTCTGGCTATCGGATTAATATCCGGACGATCTAAAATGTATGGTTTTTTTGTAATATGTACTTTCTTTGTCTTTTTTATTAACAACAATTATCGATTCAAATTTAATATAAAGACAATAGCCGTTTTATGCATGCTTGTTGCAGCTGTTGTATTTGTTTCCTGGAATAAAATTCATTTTTATTTTATTCAGGGCGGATTTGGCGACGACAGAGAAACGCAGGATTTATATGCCCGCATGGCTTTATATTTTTTCTCTTTGCAGATATTCAAAGATTATTTCCCGTTTGGATCGGGTTTTGCATCATTCGGAACTTACTCATCCGGACAGCATTATTCGCATATTTACGATGATTATAATATGAATACGATGCACGGATTAACAAAAAGTGATCCGAAATTTATTGCAGATACTTATTATCCGGCATTAGCTCAATTCGGCGTAGTTGGTCTTTTGTTATTTTTTGCTTTCTGGGTTTATTTAGGTCTTAAAGCATTGAAAGGATTAAATAATAAAATAAATTATCCGCTATCAGTAACTGCTATTTTAATAATAATATTTTTTCTGGTAGAATGCACAAGCGATTCTACAATTACACACAACAGAGGATTATTTATGATGATGCTTTTAGCTTTATCTTTATCCGATTTAAAAAGAAATTTACAAGAAGAATCTGTTCATGAAAGTAGTAATAGTTAATAAATTCTTATACAACAGAGGAGGCGACTGTGTAGCCGCTTTATCTCTATACGATTTACTTATTAAAAACGGACATCAGGCGGCTCTGTTTGGTGTTCAACATGAGGAAAATATTAAAACGGAATGGAATAATTATTATCCTTCATCTATTTCTGTAAATGGCGGAATTAACAGCATAAAATCTGCTTTTCGTCTATTTTATTCAGACGAAGTGATCCGGAATTTTAATAAACTGATTGATGATTTCCAACCGGACATTATTCATGTGCATAATATTCACTCCTACTTATCACCTGTGATTAATAAAACAGCAAAAAAAAGAGGCATAAAAGTGGTATGGACTTTGCACGATTATAAATTAATATGTCCGGCATATTCCTGTTTAAACAAGAACGAAGTATGCACACAATGTTATAGCAATAAATTCAATGTTGTCAGCAACAAATGCATGAAAAGCAGTTTGCTGAAAAGTGTGCTGGCCTGGTCTGAAAGTGTATATTGGAATAAATCAAAATTAAATGCTTTAACCGATTCATTTATATCTCCCAGCTCTTTTCTGGCAGGCGAAATGATTAAAAACGGATTTCCGGAACAGAAAATGCATGTATTACATAACTTCATGCTAAACAAAATTGATTCGGTTGAAACCGAAAAAGAAAATTATTAGATCGGAAGAGCACACGTCTGAAATCCAGTCACATTCAGAAATCTCGTA
>CAMTPG010000121.1 GCA_947074335.1 uncultured Parabacteroides sp. | reverse complement strand
CATGCGAACATCCGCAGGCTTATTTCGAAGAACAGAAAACCAATTATTGATTGACAGAAACAGTTATATAATAAAAGAATAAGGAAGGCTGTCTGAACATATAAGATTCAGACAGCCTTTTGTTTGTCTGCATTCCTTTTTAATGAATTATTCCGCAAAGGAGGCGGCAGCCCCGGGCATTTACATTTTGTAAGGTACAGCTTTTTGTTTCTCCGAATTCCCGGCTTAACCTGTCCGAATCTGAATGGAATGCGCTATCTTTGTGGTTTCTAACAAAAAAACAAAACATGTTGAGAGAGAAAGATTTTGAAATAATGGCGCCTGTGGGTTCATACGAATCATTGATGGCGGCAATTCAGGGCGGTGCCGATTCGATTTATTTCGGTATTGAGGGCTTAAATATGCGTTCCCGCTCTTCAAATAATTTTACAACAGAAGATTTACATAAAATCGTGCAGATCTGTCGCGAGCATGGTTTGAAGAGTTATCTTACGGTTAATACGGTTATCTATGATGAGGATCTGCCGTTGATGCGTGAGATTATTGATGCAGCCAAGGCGGCCGAAGTATCTGCCGTGATTGCTGCGGATGTGGCGGCCATGAATTATGCCATCAGCATCAATCAGGAGGTGCATCTTTCCACACAGCTGAATATTTCGAATGTGGAGGCTTTGAAGTTTTATGCCCGTTTTGCTGATGTGGTAGTGTTGGCACGCGAACTGAACCTGAAACAGGTACATGCTATTTTTCAGCAGATTGTGGAACAGCAAATAAAAGGACCGAACGGTGAACTGATTCGCATCGAAATGTTCTCGCACGGTGCGCTTTGTATGGCTGTTTCGGGCAAATGCTACCTGAGTCTGCACGAGATGAATGCCTCGGCAAACCGCGGTGCCTGCATGCAAATCTGCCGGCGCGGCTATTCGGTGCGCGACAAAGACAGCAACATCGAACTGGATATTGAGAATCAATACATCATGTCGCCCAAGGATCTGAAAACCATCCATTTCATGAATAAGATGATGGATGCGGGTGTGCGTGTATTCAAAATAGAAGGGCGTGCCCGCGGACCTGAATATGTACGCTTGGTAACCTCCTGCTACAAAGAGGCCGTTAAGGCCTATTGCGAAGGCACCTTTACCGAAGAGAAAGTGGCCGAATGGGATGAAAAACTGGCGTCTGTATTTAACCGTGGTTTTTGGGACGGCTATTATCTGGGACAACGTCTGGGCGAATGGAGCAGCAAATACGGCTCGGGCTCAACGAAGAAGAAGGTGTACCTGGCCAAAGGAGTTAAATATTTCGAGAAAATCGGTGTGGCCGAATTCGAAATGGAATCGGGCGAATTGCAGGTGGGTGATGAGATCTTAATCACCGGACCTACAACCGGTGCCGTTATGCAGACCATCGATGAGCTGCGCGTAGAACTCAAACCGGTAGAAAAGACGGTGAAAGGCGAGCGCTTCTCCATTAAAGTGAACGAGAAAGTGCGTCCCTCCGACCGCTTATATAAAATGGTAAAGAATCCTGTTAAAAATGAATTAATCTGATGAAAGAGTATCTCTTTAAACTCACCGAAAAGGTGCGCGATTACGAATGCGACCTGCAAGGCGTGGTAAATAATGCCAATTATCAACACTATATGGAACATACGCGACATGAGTTTCTGGAATCGTTGGGCGAAAACTTCGGCGATATGCATGATAACGGACTGGATGCGTTTGTTTCGCGTGTGGAGATTTCGTATAAAACATCCCTGCGCAGCGGCGATCACTATATTTCTTGTCTGAATATGTATAAGAAGGGCGTTAAACTCGCCTTCGAACAGGATATCTACAGGAAGAGCGACGGTGCGCTGGCAGCAAAAGGCACTGTTGAGTCTGTGCTTGTTGAAAACGGGAAGTTAACACGGGGAGAATACTTTGATGAAATCATAAAACGAATGAATATTAAATGACAGACCAACGGATTTACCAAATCGGCTTAACTATGATTCCGGGTGTGGGCAACGGAAATGCACGCACACTCTTGAAAAAATTAGGCAGCGCAGCAGCTGTTTTCACGGAAAAACAGCAGGCGCTGGAGAAAATACATGGCATTTCGCATGCTATCGCTTCGGCTATTCAAAAACCTGAAATCCTGCGTCGCGCCGAGCAGGAGCTGAAGTTCATTGAGCAAAATGCCATTCAGACCTTTTTTACGGGCGAAGCGAATTATCCGGTGCGTCTTGGCGAATGTCAGGATGCGCCGGTTCTTTTTTATTTTAAAGGAGATACGAATCTGCAGACGGCTAAAGTGCTGAGTATCGTAGGTACGCGCAATGCAACCGAATATGGAAAGGAGTTGCTTGATTCGCTGATTCGGGATCTGGCAGCTTCGTTTCCCGATTTGTTGATTGTGAGCGGGCTGGCCTACGGCATTGATATTTATGCACATCGTAAGGCGCTCCAGTATAATTTGCCGACTGTGGGTGTTTTGGCGCACGGACTCGATCGGATCTATCCCGCCGTGCATCGCGAAACAGCCGTCCGGATGTTGCAACAGGGCGGATTATTAACCGATTTCCCGACCGGTACAAATCCCGATCGTCAGAACTTTGTTTGTCGCAATCGGATTGTGGCCGGACTTTCCGATGCCACACTTGTCGTGGAATCCGCAGATAAAGGTGGTTCTTTGATTACAGCCGATATTGCTTTTTCATACGGTCGTGATGTTTTTGCTTTTCCCGGACGCACCACCGATCGGTATTCTATCGGCTGCAACGAATTGATCCGACAAAACAAAGCGGGTCTTATTTCGAATGCCAATGATTTAATTATGGCCCTTTGCTGGGATGTAAAAAACAATCAGAGTAACGGGCAGACTTCCTTGATTTTTACATCCGAATCGGATGAGGATCTGAATAATCCTGTTTTGTTACAATTGAAAAATGAAGGAGAAATGCATATGAATCAACTGGCCGTATCTTTGAATATGCCGGTACATCAACTCTCTGCCATGCTCTTCGAGCTTGAAATGGAGGGGAAAATAAAATCATTACCGGGAAACAGATACAAACGGGTATAAAAAATTAAAGGCTGTCTCACGACAACCCCTAACCAACTTTGTTAACCTTAAATCTAATACTATTATGAAAAAACCACGATGCAAAGATAATGCACTCGAAGCAATTTGTCAATACTTTTATATCTAAAGTGTGTTAATTGGATTAAGTATATTTAAAAAATGATTGTATATCGATTTAGAAATGACTTTTAGTCAGTCTGAATGTTTTATTTATGAGAAAAGAATATCTTTGTGAATGATGTTGGTTGGTACAGGTACAAAAAAATTAAGGATTGTCATCACGACAACCCCTAACCAACTTTGTTAACCTTAAATCTAATACTATTATGAAAAAACCACGATGCAAAGATACAGTCTTTCGTGAATTTGTCAAGTATTTAAGTGCTAAAATATGTTTTTCAGCATATAAGAAAGTCTAAAAACATGCAACCTTTTCTTTTTTCAATGCGTCTATCTATAAAAGAAACATTAAAACAGAAATAAAATGAAAACGAAATTCTATTATGTACTCATTTCTTTATTGATGACAGTGATCTGTGTATCAGCACAGAATACCACAATACGCGGAAATGGCAAAATCATTAAATCGGTCATAGAGATTGATGAATATGATAAAGTTAAATTATCCGGCGGATTCATCTTCGAGTATACCCAGTCTGATGCCAAATCGCATCTTGAAGTAGAAGTAGATGAAAATATTTTACCATTTGTCAGTGTGGAGATACAAAACCGTACTTTAATTATCAAACTAAAAGAGGGGCCTTTCCGGAGTATGCCTACACTCCATCCTACTCAGTTTCGATTTATCTCCAACTCAAAAGCTCTGAAAGATGCCGTGATTACCGGTGGTATTCAGTTTGATTTATCCGGAACATTACGAAGCGATGATTTACGGATAACAATGACCGGCGGCGGAAAAGTGAATTTGCCTATGGTTATTAGTAAGAATATGGATATTTCGATTACCGGTGGTGCCCGTCTGATCGCAGATCTGGCAATTCAGGATGAGTTGAATTGTCAAGTAACCGGTGGCGGTCGCGCTTTATTGTCGGGATCGGCTGATGAAGGTTCCTTTAAAGTTACCGGCGGCGGTCGCGTGGAAGCCTTATCCTGCAAAATAAAGAATGCATCCTGTCAATTAACAGGTGGTGGCTATTTGGAATTAGATGTGACAGATGAGCTGGATGCACAGGTTACCGGCGGTGGTCGCATTCGCTATGCGGGAAATCCGCGTATAAACCAGAAAACAACGGGTGGCGGTTCGATTAAACCATTGTAAAAAACGTATATACAGATACCGTTTCGTAAATAAGATTTTTGAAGATATTGCATAAAGCTTGATGATTCTATTTTTATATTCTTTATTTATAATCTGATATTAGCTTGCCGATGCAATGGCTGATATCAGATTATTATTAATCGTGCAGATTAAAGAATATAAATAACTACAGCCATCCGGCCTCTTTATACCAGGCAATGCTTTCTGCCAGTCCCTTTTCGAGCGGATATTCGGGAATAAAGCCGAGTTCTGTGCGGAGAGGTTCTGTTTCGCAAATCCAGTTTCGCTGTTTAAGGATGATGTATTTATCGGAGTTGAGTGTCATGCTCTTCTTCAACAATTTGCCGATAAGTTCGGAACCCTGACAGACCACATAAACAAGCGACATCGGAATGCGGGCATGCAATACCCGTTTTTTATTGAGCTGCGACTGAATCAGGCGGGCAAACGACTCATCGGTATGTACATCGCCATCAGCAACGAAGTATTCGCGGTTAATGACAGCTTTATTTTCGAGTGCCAGGAAAGCTACACGTGCCAGATCCGTTACATAGATAAATGTAATGCGTTGCGGCGTACTGCCCACGGCAAAGTCAAGGCCGGAAGCCACACTTTTTATTTCCATGAAATAATCTTTCTCGCCCGGTCCGTAAACGCCGGTAGGACGCAGAATGACATAAGGAAAATCAGATTGAGCGCGTACATAATTCTCGGCAGCCAGTTTGCTTTTACCATAAGCCGTATCCGGTTTTTGCGGATCGCGAAGAAGGATCGGACTGAATGTGGTCTCATCTCCTCTCCCATAACTGCTCAGACTGCTCATCAGCAGGAATTTGTCGGGTTTACAGCCGGCAGCGGTAAGTGCCTGAAGCAGATGATGTGTGTATTCGGCATTAACGGTATGGAAGTTGCGCTTATCCAGTGTTTTAGTCAGTCCGGCATTGTGAATGATATAGTCCCATCTGCCCTCTGCGGCTGCAAAAGCTTTTAGTTGTGCCGTAAGTGCGTCGGAATCGTTGTATTTCAGATCAGTAAAGCGGATACGCGGATCCTGCAGCCTGCTTTTATCGCTGCCTGCCCGCACGCCTGCCCAGACTTCATACCCGCGCGACAGCGCCTCTTTCACCAAAAAACCTCCGATGAAACCACTTGCGCCGGTAATTAATATTTTCTTGTTTGTATTTGTTGTTGTCATATATAATAAAACTGCTCAGGACTGTTTAAAATAATAGGTATAATAATACCAAAGCAAACCAATCCAGTTTAAGAACAGAATGGTCAGAATCCAGAGAATCTTTCTTCCCGTATTGATAAAAGGATTCTGCATTACGGCTGTACAGCCGAAAATAATCACGGCAATGCTGATAATAAAGCCGATCTCCTGAAATGATATCAGACAAAAGTTATTCATGAGTATGTTTTTTCAATACGCGATGCGGCAAATCACCATGGCCGACCAGCTCGATCGGACAGGCAAACGATTCACCCAGCCAGTCTTCGGATACATCCGATCCGGCATGATAATGTAACGTCTCATTTACACAGGCAATATTTTTCACCATAGCCAGTACTGTCCCGATATCGTGCGAGACCAGGATGATCGCACTCTCCTTATTGATAGTCTCCAGCAGCTGATAGAAATGCGATTCGAAACGTTTGTCCACATATGAATTCGGTTCGTCAAGAATCAGCACCTGCGGACGCGAAACAATCGATCTGCCCAGTAAAACCCGCTGTAACTGACCACCCGACAGCTCACCGATCGGTCGTTTTTTAAGCGATTCGAGTCCCATCTGTTCCAGCACCTCCTCTACCCGCTCCAACTGTTCGAGATTCAACCTTTTGAAGCGCGGTTTCTCCGAAGCCAGTCCCGAAGCCACCACTTCACTTACCGAAATGGGGAACTTTTTATCAATATGATTCAGCTGAGGCAGATAGCCGATTTTCAGCTCCGACACCTCTTTACCGTCGCGATAATAAAGAATCTCGCCCGATTTAGGTCTGAGTAACCCCAGGATCACTTTCAGCAGTGTGGTTTTACCTCCGCCGTTCGGGCCGATGATGCCCAGAAAATCCTGAACTCCTACTGTGAGCGAGACATCCTTTAATACCGTTTTATTGCCATATCCGGCTGTGATGTGCTTTAATTCAATGAGTTTCTCCATCGGCCAGTGCTTTTGCGATATGAATCATTTCGTCGTGCCACTGATAATCAAGCGGATTGATCGAAACCAGTTTACAACCGGTTTCTTTCGCAATAATTTCCGCATTCTTTTTATCAAACTCTTTTTGGATAAAGACAATCTTCACATCGTCTTTGCGGGCCGTTTCAACCAAAGTCTTCAGCTGTGCCGGAGTAGGCTCTTTGCCATCCATTTCAATGCTGAGCTGTGTCAGATTGAACTCGTTTGCAAAATAGGTAAGTGCCGGATGATAAATAATAAAGGTACGATGCGTAAGCGGGTCGAGCAGCTCCTGCAGCGCCAGTTTTGTTTTTTCAATCTCGGCATATACCACATTGTAATTCTCCCAGTAATAAGACGTATTGTCCTTATCCAGCTGAATCAGTGCATTTAACGTGTTCCAGGCAATGGTTTTTGCCCCTTCAATGCAGGTCCAGATATGCGGATCCATCCCACCCGCGTGATGATGATGGTCGTGGCCTTCCTCCTCGCCTGTGCAGATTGATTCGGCTTCGGTCAGCATCTTCATCCCTTTCGACATATTGAAGACCGGCAATTCCGGATTGTTTTCGCGAATCTTATCCATCCAGACCTGTTCAAAACCAATATCACCGATTTGCAGATAAGCGACGCTTTTACCGATTTCTACCATCTGTTTTGGCGTAGGATCATAGGTTTCAGGACTTTGTCCGGAGGGTACCACACAATTTATTTTATACTTATCGCCCGCAATTTGTTCGGCAAAATAGCGCTGTGGTTCGATGGTAACCGTGATTACATTATCATCTGCCACTTTTTCAGAGCAGCCTGTCAGACTGAGTGCGGTAAGTATTCCGAAGAGTAAGACTTTTAATTTCATACTTTATCTTTTTGGGTTTTCGAAGCCGGTGGATAATCAATGGTATAATGCAGCCCGCGACTCTCCTTGCGTTCCAGCGCCTGACGGGTAATCAGATAGCCTACATTAATCATATTACGCAGCTCGCAGATTTCGCGCGAAGCTTTGCAG
>CAMTPG010000120.1 GCA_947074335.1 uncultured Parabacteroides sp. | reverse complement strand
GCGGTCTGGACGGGACTCGAACCCGCGACCCCATGCGTGACAGGCATGTATTCTAACCAACTGAACTACCAAACCAAAGTTTTCTGTGTGTATTGCTTTCCTCTGAAATGCGATGCAAAAGTAGCAGCTTATTTTTAATTCTGCAAGCTTTTCAGTAAGATATTTTCATAATTTTTTAATCAAATCTGAAAATGAGACAATTACCATCATACTTTTTTCGCGCATCATTTTGATGAATGAAAGCCGCTGATTTGACCATGTATGTGAAGATTTGATGAACTTTTCGACAGGTTGAACCGATTTTTTATGATAAATTGTTAGCTTTGCAAATCATTATAAATTGATTTTACAATGCAGGTTGCCATTATCAAATACAATGCAGGAAATATCTATTCTGTAAATTATGCATTAAAACGACTCGGCATTGATCCCGTAATTACGGCTGATCCTGAACTTTTATGCAAAGCTGATAAAGTGATATTCCCCGGCGTGGGCGAAGCCGGAACAACCATGGAATATCTCAGACACCATAATATGGACCGACTGATCAAAGAGTTAAAACAACCGGTGCTGGGTATTTGCCTCGGCATGCAGCTGATGTGCAAGACTTCGGAAGAGGGAAATACAGACTGTCTGAATATCTTCGATGTACCGGTAAAACGTTTTATACCGCGAATGCATACCGATAAAATCCCGCACATGGGCTGGAATACACTGCAACAGGTAAAACCGGGCTTGTTTGATGCTGCCCACGAAAATCAGTTTGTCTATTTTGTACATAGTTATTATGTGCCGCTGAATAACTATACGGCAGCAACAACTGATTATATTGAACCTTTCAGTGCCTCACTGCATAAGGATAATTTTTATGCCACCCAGTTTCATCCCGAGAAAAGCGGCAGCATAGGCGAACAGATTTTGACTAACTTTTTAAAGCTGTAATTACAATGCAGATAGAACTGATTCCGGCAATTGATCTGATTGAAGGTAAATGTGTACGACTCACCCAGGGTGATTACGATACCAAAAAGATATACAACGAAGATCCGCTCGAAGTGGCTAAGCAATTCGAAGATCATGGCATTCGCCGTTTACATCTGGTGGATTTGGATGGTGCCCGACAAGGACGGATTATTAATTATCGAATATTGGAGCGCATTGCTACCCGCACTTCACTGATCATCGATTTTGGCGGCGGACTCAAAGCCGAAGGAGATGTGGAAATTGCATTCGAAAGTGGTGCGCAAATGATAACGGGTGGTAGTGTGGCCGTAAAAGATCCGGAAGCTTTTACCTCCTGGATCACCAAATTCGGCCCCGAAAAGATTATCCTCGGTGCGGATGCGAAAGAGAAAATGATCGCGATCAACGGCTGGGAAGAAACAACCGGACAGGAACTGATTCCTTTTATTCAGTCGTATTACGACAAAGGCATCACAAAAACCATCTGTACCGATATTGCGTGCGACGGGATGCTTCAGGGAACATCGATTCCGCTTTACAAAGAGATCCGCGAAGCGATACCTTTTATTTACCTCATCGCCAGCGGAGGCGTGAGCTCGATCGAAGACATCGAAAAACTGGTAGAAGCCGGCATTCCTGCCGTTATCTTCGGAAAAGCCATTTACGAAGGTCGCATCGCATTGAAAGATCTGATTCGTTTCACTTAAATCATTCAAGTTGTCAGTATGTTAGCAAAACGCATTATTCCCTGTCTGGACGTAAAAGACGGCATGACGGTAAAAGGCATTAACTTTGTTAATTTCCGCAACGCCGGCGATCCGGTTGAACTGGGAAAACAATACAGTCGCGCAGGTGCCGACGAGCTGGTCTATCTCGACATTACAGCCTCGCACGAAGGGCGGAAAACATTTATCGAACTGGTTGAACGCGTAGCCGCAAATCTGAATATACCCTTTACCGTGGGCGGCGGCATCAACGAACTGCAGGATGTAGACCGCCTGCTGGGCGCCGGAGCTGATAAAGTGTCGATTAACTCCTCGGCGCTGCGCAATCCGCAGCTCATCGAATCGATTGCCAAAAACTTTGGCAGTCAGGTTTGTGTTGTAGCCATAGATGCCAATTATATCGACGGCGAATGGATTTGTTTTCTCAATGGCGGACGTATTGCCACCGAGAAACGACTTTTCGATTGGGCAAAAGAGGCAGAAGCACTCGGTGCGGGCGAGATTTTGTTTACCAGCATGGCACACGACGGCGTAAAAACCGGGTATGCCAACGAAGCATTGGCGCGTCTTTCCGACGAACTGCACATTCCGGTTATCGCTTCGGGCGGCGCCGGAACCAAAGCACATTTCAAAGAGGCTTTTACACTGGGAAAAGCGGATGCAGCACTGGCTGCCAGCGTTTTCCACTTCGGCGAGATTGATATCACCGATTTGAAACAATACCTGCATCACGAAGGCATTCCGGTGCGTTTATGATGCTTCGTTCCCGATTTTGTAAATAAATAAACATCCTATAAAAATGAAATTAGATTTTGACAAATCAGGAGGTTTGATTCCTGCCATCATTCAGGACAGCCGCACTAACAAAGTACTGATGTTGGGTTATATGAACAAAGAGGCTTATCAGCAGACCAAAGAAACCGGTCGTGTAACCTTCTTCAGCCGCACTAAAAACCGGTTGTGGATGAAGGGCGAAACCAGCGGCAACACGCTGCAGGTGGTAAGCATTATGGTAGATTGCGACAATGACACGCTGCTGATCAAAGCCATTCCGGCCGGTCCGGTTTGCCATACAGGTACCGATACCTGCTTTGGCGAAAAGAATATAGAAGATGTGCTTTTCCTGAAAGAGCTGCAGAATTTTATTGAACGTCGTCGTCAGGAAATGCCCGAAGGCTCTTACACAACTTCCCTGTTCCAGAAAGGGGTAAACCGCATGGCACAAAAAGTAGGCGAAGAAGCGGTTGAAACCGTGATCGAAGCGACCAACGGCACCGAAGACGGTTTTATCTATGAAGCCTCGGATATGATCTATCACCTGATCGTACTGCTTACCAGCAAAGGGCTGCGGATTGAAGATCTGGCACGCGAACTGAAGAAAAGACATAAAGAATAAAATACAAAATAAGCAGTAAGATAATTTATTATGGAAGACTCTTTACTACTCGATCTGGAGCACATCACCATTTGCCGGAATGAAAATATCATTTTGAGCGATACGTCATTCAAACTGCATGCCGGCGAATTTGTCTATGTCATCGGCAAAGTGGGTTCCGGAAAAAGTAGTCTGCTGAAAGCGCTTTACTGCGAAATCCCCGTGAAATCGGGCGAAGCACGATTAATGGAATACGACCTGCGAAAAATAAAGCGCCGGGAAATTCCGTATCTGCGACGCAAACTGGGCATTGTATTTCAGGATTTTCAGCTGCTTACCGACCGTACAGTCAGCAAAAACCTCGAATTCGTACTCAAAGCTACCGGCTGGAAGAAACGGAGCGAGATTGCTATCCGCATTCAGGAGGTGCTGAGCCAGGTGGGCATGAAAGATAAAGGTTACAAAATGCCACACGAGCTTTCGGGCGGCGAACAGCAGCGTATCGTCATTGCACGCGCTCTGCTCAACCATCCGCAACTCATTCTGGCTGACGAGCCTACCGGTAATCTGGACCCTGAAACAAGCAACCAGATTTTGCAACTGCTGCATGATATTTCGCAGAATGGAACAGCTGTCATAATGACAACTCACAACTATACACTGGTGCATAATTTCCCCGCGCGTATTGTTAAATGCGAGAATAGTGCTATCAGTGATGTGAATGAATGATTTTTTATGTACCTTTGCAACTGAATTTCATGTTAAAAGAACAATTTAATAGCATAGATTAAGAAAAATGAAAGTTTTAAAGTTTGGCGGTACTTCTGTGGGATCTGCACAGAGAATGAAAGAGGTGGCAAAATTGATTACGGGCGAACGTAATATCGTAGTTTTGTCTGCCATGTCCGGTACAACCAACTCATTGGTTGAAATTTCGGATTATTTGTACAAGAAGAACCCTGACGGAGCAAATGAGGTAATTAATAAACTGGCCATGAAGTATTATGACCATGTGGAAGAACTTTACAGCACCGACGAATATAAAAAGAAAGCCAAAGAACTGATAAAACATCATTTTGATTATATCCGTACCTTTACGAAGGATCTGTTTACACTGTTCGAAGAGAAAGTAGTTTTGGCCCAGGGCGAACTGATCTCTACCGGCATGATGAATCTGTATCTGAACGAAACCGGCGTTTTCTCGGTATTGCTTCCTGCACTGGATTATATGCGTACCGACAAAAATGCCGAACCCGATCCTGTATACATCAAAGAGCGTCTCGAAAAAATGCTCGAAGAGCATCCGGATGCCGATCTGTTTATTACACAGGGATACATCTGCCGCAATGCTTACGGCGAAATCGACAACCTGCAGCGCGGCGGAAGCGATTACAGTGCTTCACTGATCGGTGCAGCTATTGATGCGGAAGAAATTCAGATCTGGACAGACATTGACGGTATGCACAACAACGATCCGCGTTTTGTGGAAGGCACAACACCGGTTCGCAATCTGCATTTCGAAGAGGCTGCCGAGCTGGCTTACTTTGGTGCAAAAATCCTGCATCCTACCTGCATTCTGCCGGCTAAACTGAACAACATCCCCGTTCGTTTGCTGAACACCATGCAACCGGAAGCTCCCGGTACGCTGATTTCGAATAAAACAGAAAAAGGAAAAATCAAAGCTGTTGCAGCAAAAGATAACATTACGGCGATCAAAATCAAAAGCGGTCGTATGCTGCTGGCTACCGGTTTCCTGCGTAAAGTATTCGAAACCTTCGAAAACCATCAGACTCCGATCGATATGGTAACAACTTCGGAAGTTGGCGTATCGGTAACTATCGATAACCGCAAGAATCTGGAAGAGATCGTAGATGATCTGAAAAAATACGGCACGGTAACCGTGGATGAAGATATGGTTATTATCTGTGTGGTGGGCGACCTGGAATGGGATAATGTAGGTTTCGAAGCCAGCATTGTCGATGCACTGAAAGAGGTTCCGGTACGTATGATTTCGTATGGCGGCAGCAATTACAATGTATCGCTGCTCGTTAAATCGACCGATAAGAAGCAGGCACTACAGGCCCTCAGCGATCACCTCTTCAACTCATAAAGAATTAAATCAAAGGGCGATCTTTTCAGATTGCCCTTATTTTTCAACATATAAATACTGACATTATGCTGAAAGGAAATTTCCCTGTCGATAAATTTAAGGCTTTACAAACGCCTTTCTATTATTATAATGTAGAGTTGCTCCAGGAGACACTCGACATGGTGAAAACAGAGGCCGGCAAATACGGCTATCATGTTCATTATGCCATAAAAGCGAATGCCAATCCGCGTATCCTGCAATTGATTGCCCAAAATGGTTTTGGAGCCGACTGCGTGAGCGGCGGCGAGGTTCAGGCTGCACTTGATGCCGGTTTTCCGGCCGGTAAAATTGTTTTTGCCGGTGTAGGTAAAGCAGACTGGGAGATCAATCTCGGACTGGATAACGACATTTTCTGTTTCAATGTGGAATCGCTGGCCGAACTCGAGATTATCGATGAACTGGCTGCGGCCAAAGGCAAAACAGCTGCTGTTGCTCTTCGTATCAATCCGGAAGTGGATGCACATACACATGCCAAGATTACAACCGGCATGAAAGAAAATAAATTCGGTATCAATTTAAGTCAGCTGGGTATGGTACTCGATCGTCTGGCCGAATTGAAATTTGTAAAACTGATCGGCATCCATTGTCATATCGGTTCGCAGATTACCGACATGGCTGCATTCCGCGGTCTTACAATCCGTGTCAACGAAATTCAGGATGAACTGGCTGCCCGCGGGTTGCAGGTTGAAAATCTGAACTTCGGCGGCGGCTTGGGAATCGATTATTATCATCCCAATCATCTGCCTGTTCCGGCATTCGATAATTATTTCGCTGTATTCAATAAATTACTGCAACCGCGTCCGGGCCAGCAGGTACATTTCGAACCGGGACGTTCAATTGTTGCCCAGTGCGGAAATCTGATTTCACGCGTGCTGTATGTAAAAGAGGGCGAAACGAAAAACTTCTGCATTCTGGATGCCGGATTTACCGAATTGCTGCGTCCGGCCATGTATGATGCTTATCATCGCATCGAAAACATATCAAATGATGAGCCCGTAGCAAAATACGATGTGGTTGGTCCGATCTGCGAATCTTCGGATGTTTTCGGAAAAGAGGTTGAACTGAACAAAGCACATCGCGGCGATTTCATTGCCCTGCGCTCTGCCGGTGCTTATGGCGAAGTAATGGCTTCACAATACAATTGCCGTCAGTTGCCTAAAGCCTATTATTCAGATACTATCTGATTTTAGGGTCTGCTCCGTTCAGCTAAAATTTAATCTTATCATAATCAGTATATTACGGGTAGTTTTCCGACACACAAAACCGTGTAAATCAACCGGTCAAAAAACAAATCCGGTTTATTGGAAATTCCCTGCTGAAGCAATTAAAAATGCCTTGTAAAGGGATTAAAATCCCTTTACAAGGCATTTTTTCAGGATGAAAGACCGAAAAAAGTGAGCTCTAAAAGAAAGATCATCAACTTTTCCCCGCGTCTACTCCACTGTTACCGATTTTGCCAGATTTCGGGGCTGATCCACATCTTTATCTTTCCAGGTGGCGATATGATACGCCAGCAATTGCATCGGAATTACCGAAAGCAGCGGTTCCAGGCATTCAATAGTCGGCGGAATGCGGATCAATTCATCGGCAATAGTCGGAATCTGCAAATCCTCTTCGGTGGCAATCGCCAGAATGCGTCCTTTGCGTGCCTTTACTTCTTCGATATTGCTGATCATTTTATCATACATATAATTCTGGGTAGCAATAACTATCACCGGCATCTCAATATCGATTAAGGCAATCGGTCCGTGTTTCATTTCGGCTGCCGGATAACCTTCGGCATGGATGTAAGAGATCTCTTTCAGCTTTAAAGCACCTTCGAGTGCAACGGGATAATTGAGTCCGCGCCCCAGATAAATACAATTATGTGCATAAACAAATGAGCGGGCAATACGACTGATTTGCTCATTCTGCTCAAGAATCACCGAAATCTTATCCGGAATGCGATATAATTCTCCTAAAATCGGAAACAGCTCATCGGATGTAAGTTGCCCGCGCTCTACGGCAAGCTGCAAAGCAAACAGCAGCAGTAGCAACACCTGACCTGTAAAAGCCTTGGTCGATGCCACACCGATTTCGGGACCGGCATTAAGATACGAGCAGGCATCAGCCTGGCGTGTCAGCGAAGAACCTTCCACATTGCAAATGGCATAAACAAAAGCACCGGCCGCTTTAGCCAGATGAACGGCCGCCATGGTATCGGCAGTTTCGCCCGATTGCGATAAAGCAATCACCACATCCGAAGGATCAACTACCGGGCGGTTATATCTGAATTCGGAGGCATATTCTACCGTAACCGGAATGCGACAAAACTGTTCGATCAGATTCTTGCCGATCA
>CAMTPG010000119.1 GCA_947074335.1 uncultured Parabacteroides sp. | reverse complement strand
ATCGGGAATATGACTGATTTTGACGGTATTGCAATTATCGACAATGTTCCTGAAAATGCAATTATGGTTATTTCTTATATCGGTTATATTTCTCAGGAAATTCCGGTACGAAATCAAAGCTCTTTACATATCAATCTGGAGGAAGATACACAGAATTTAGATGAAGTGGTTGTAACGGGCTATGGATCGCAGGCGAAAAAAGATATTACCGGTTCTGTTTCGGTAGTTAATGCCAAAGCAATAGCCGAAACGCCGGTCGCAACATTTGCAGAAGCCTTACAGGGTAAAGCGGCAGGTGTTTATGTTTCTACTTCGGGTGCTCCCGGTGCAGATGCCACAATTCGTATTCGCGGGGTAGGATCGGTAAACGGATCGAGTCCGTTGATCGTTGTAGACGGAATATCAAATGCAAGCATCAACTCCGTAAATCCGAATGATATCGAATCGATGCAAATTTTGAAAGATGCTTCGGCTACGGCAATCTACGGGGCACAGGGTGCAAACGGTGTAATTATTGTTACCACAAAAAGAGGTTCTAAATCAGGCAAACCCAGTATTTCTTATAACGGCTATGTAGGGTTCGCTAAAATGGCTAATAATGGCTACGATTTGTTGAATGCATGGGAAGCTATGGATTTTCAGGCAACAGGTTTGGTTAATCGTCGTGATTTACGCGGCGTAACAACGGGGCTTTCGCATACCCAGTTTGGAACACTGGATGCCAATGATAAACTGACTATGCCTTATGCCATTAAACCGGCCGGATTATCCGAAGCAGAGGTAATTGCCCAGTTTGGCAGTGTAGAAGCCTGGGAAGCCTCATATAAAAGCAACGGAACAAACAGTTGGGCTCGATCGGCCTATTATCAGATGCTGAAAGACGGATATTCTGAAGAAGAGGCCAGAAAAGGAACAAACTGGTATGATGAAATAGTAAGAACGGGCTTTATACAAAATCAGGAAATTACCGCATTAGGGGGTACCGAAAGAGGTACTTATTCGATGAGCGCAGGCTATATGACGCGTGAAGGTACGATTAAATCATCTTATTTTGACCGCTATTCGGTAACGGGAAGCGGAACATTTATTCCCAATAAATATTTCAATATAGGCAGTTCTATTAATGTTTCAGCCATGAAAATGGGTGGCGAGCGCGGAACACAGGGTGATGATTCTGCCTTCTCGCGTACCTATACCATTCAGCCCTGGGTACCGGTATATAATTTAGGAGGTGAATTTGCCGGTTCGCAGGCACCTGAAGGCGGACGTGCAAATTCGGCAGTAGCCGGCGTAGAGCGGGCAAAAGATAACTGGACACGTATGTTGAGAGGTCAGGCGGCTATTTTTGCCGAAGTAAAACCGATTGAAGGGCTGACCATTAAAACGCAGTTCAGTACGCGGTTTAACGGACAATGGACGCGCACCTTTAATCATAGTGATATTATGACCAATAAGGAGGGATCATCTACCAATAACCTGTATGAATATTCAAGTTATAATTTGCACTGGCAATGGACCAATACAGCCACCTACGAAAAATTATTCAACAAAGTACATAAAATGAATCTGATCATTGGTACGGAAACACTGAACGAAAATTTAGGTCGCGAACTCTCCGCCACTCGTCGTGAATATGCTTTTGAATCGGTTCCCAACACCTGGGAAATTGATAATGGTGCGGCGGCAGGACTGGATAATAGTGGTGGTATGTTCAATCATACAAGTATGTTCGGTCTGTTTTTCCGTGGCGATTATTCATACAAAGGAAAATATCTGGCAACGGTAACCGTGCGCGAAGATGCCTGTTCTAAATTTGCCAAAGATCATCGATGGGGAACCTTCCCTTCTGTCTCTGTGGGCTGGCGTATGTCGGACGAAAATTTCATGAATGAAACACAGAGCTGGCTGGATGATTTTAAATGGAGGGCAGGTTATGGTACAACCGGTAATTCGAATATAGGTGCTTACAATTATGCGTTTCAGTTTGCAACGGGAAACAGTTATCTGTATTCAACCGATGGTTTAGATACAGGTGTTAATCCCGGTTATGCAATTTCGAATCTGGGTGATGCCAATGCAAAATGGGAAACAACCAAAATGTTGAATTTCGGTATTGATGCCTCTTTATTTAATAAACTGACCTTCAATTTTGATTATTATGTAAAGAAAACATCCGATATGCTGGTTCCTGCAAACTGGTCTGCTTTAGCCGGAAATGCCACGAAACCGAATGTAAATATCGGCGATATGAAAAATAACGGTTTCGATATCAGTCTTTCGTGGCGCGATGAGATCGGTAAGTTAAGATATAACATCACAGCCAATGTGTCGCATTATAAAAATAAGGTGGTAAGACTGGGATCATCCGATTTATTCTATAATACACGTCTGGATAAAGTAACCATTACTACCGAAGGACAACCGGTGGGTATGTTTTACGGCTATAAAATTGACGGCATTTATAAATCGGAAGAAGATGTGCTGAATTATAAAAATTCGAACGGACAGTTGATTCTGCCTTATGCCGTAGCCTCCGAAGAGAGTCTGAATCCAAAAGACTGGATCGGACGTTATAAAATAAAAGATATTAACGGAGATGGTAAAATCGGTGCCGATGATCGTACAATAATAGGAAATCCGCATCCCAAAGCTACCGGCGGTGTAAACATAAGTCTTAATTATGGCGGATGGGATTTAAGCACCTATCTGTATTTCAGCATTGGCAATGATTTGTATCGTCATTATATGTATTATACGCATTATGCGGCGTTGCAATCTAACTATTCGATAGATCGCAGAGACAACTCCTGGCATCCTACTGAAAATCCGAACGGCATTTATCCGCTGTATTGCGGTTCAACGGGCGAAGGTACAGAGGCTGCAAACGAATCAAATTCAATGTATGTTCAGGATGGTTCATATCTGCGTATGCAGACATTGACGCTGGGTTATTCGCTTCCAAAACAAATTCTGGATAAAATATTATTCCAGCGTATCCGCATCTATGCACAGGTGGCAAATGTATTTACTATTACTAAATACGAAGGCCTTGATCCCGAAGTAAGAAATAATGATCATGCCACACGTTCGATGGGTATTGATTATGGTTCTTACGGAATGCCGCGTATGTTTCTGCTGGGCGTAAACCTTACTTTTTAATTAATAAAATTAATTCGATCATTATGAAAAAAATATATTTATGGTTGCCTGTTTTGATTATGACAACAGCAACATCATGTACGGATTTTTTAGATATTGAACCGGTTGGTGCAGTAACTGAAAATACATTAATCACTCCCGAGAATATGGATTATGCCATAACCGGTATGTATTCGGCCATGCATACCACAAGTTATTTTGAAGCGCCGCTTACCAATTATGCGTATGGCGATGTGATGGGAGGCGATGCCAATAAAGGATCAACATTTAATGACCAGTCTCCCTTTACAAATCTTGAAACTTATAGTGTTACAACCGATAACAGCTATCTGAATACAAAATGGAAAGTGTGTTATGAGGGTGTAAACAGAGCCAATGTTGTGATCAATATGGCTGAAAAAGGGAAAGATGTTTTTTCTGCAATTAAAGGAGAAGAAAAAGATTTTTATACAGAAACTGTTGCCCAGGGACATTTCTTCCGCGGTATGTGGCATTTTGAACTGGTTAAATTATTTGGTGCGGCTGTTCCTTATATCGATCTTGAAGCTTACCAGAGTTATGTAAATCCTTCTGTGTCGAATGTAGATGAATCGGGTAATTACATTTATATCTGGAATGAAATTATCAATGATTTTAAGTTTGCATACGAAAATCTGCCTGATACCTGGAGTACAAAGCAGGGACAGGCAAATAAATGGGCGGCAGCTGCTTTTATGGCCAAAGTAATGCTGTATCAATCGTCACCCTATAACGGAAAAAATGGCACAAACAGTCGCTGGGCAGAATTAAAACCGTTGCTCGAAACCATTATGGCATCGGGTAAAGATAATAAGGGAACAGGTTATCGGTTAGCCGATTCTTATGAATCGCTTTATGTAGCCGGCGAAAGCGACTGGACGGGCGAATCTGTTTTTGATATGCAAATGGCCATTTCGGGTGTTCAAACCAATACGAATGTAATCAATGGTTCTTCTCATATCGGTATGTCGGGCGCTTTAGGTACAGGCGGCTGGGGTTTTTATCAACCCTCTTATGATCTGGTTAACTCATACATTGTAGATGATAACGGGTTACCTTACATGGATAAAAGTTATCGGCAAAAACCGGTATTAACCTCATTGGATGCTACGGGAACCATACCGACTACAGATTTAACGGTTTACACCGATCCGCGTTTAGATATCTCGACAGGCCGGTTTAATATACCGTATTGGGACTGGAGTGTTCCGACTACCATCGACGGCTGGATTCGCGATGTATCCAATGGCGGTGTTTATTTAAATAAAAAGAATATTCCGCGTAAAGCCGATCAGGGTAGTTTGAGTGTTGCCACATCAACCGGATCTACGGCAAAGAATTTCCATTTAATCCGCTTTGCCGATGTTTTGTTATGGTATGCCGAAACACTGATCGAATTAGGTAATTATCAGGAAGCGGGCAATTATATCAATCAGGTGCGTGCGCGGGCTGCAAATTCGCATATTATGGCTGTCAATGCCTCTTCAATGGAATTAAGTACCTCTGCTTATATACTGGATGACAGAATTAATAATAAGCAAAATAAAAATGCTGCCGCAAATTACCGGATCGGATTATATCCGGATTCGCAATTTTCATCAAAAGAGAGTGCAATGCAGGCTCTGCGGTTCGAAAGAAGAATGGAAATGGCCATGGAAGGTCACCGGTGGTACGATTTGGCACGCTGGGGCATTATAAAGAATGAATTAACGGAATATATTAAATATGAACAACAGTATCTCTCCAAATATACAACCTGTGTGTATTATGATAACTGGGTAACTTTGCCGATTCCCAATGATCAGATCATCACGATGGAAGGTGTATTGGTGCAGAATGAAAACTGGAAATAATAAAACTCTTATCAGCCTGAAGAAAGCTGATTCCTAAGAGAGTAATTTTTTAGGTTAACTTTTAATAGCAGCCGCTCGTGATGAGTAGCTGCTATCTTTTTATGTATGGGGACAGGATACGTTTTAATAAGGTTTTAATTATTCGGTATAACAGTTTTTATGACTGATAAAAACGCATTAACTGCATTCGGAATAATTAAAAACCCGACTAATACCTGTTCAGATTTAGCGCGGTGCCTTCTGATACAAATAAATCGCGATAAACGTGTATAAGATATTCGGAATCCAGGCGGCAAGAGCCGGACTGAGACTGCCGTTGATGGCAAAGGTGGAAGTTACGGTTGTAAAAAGAATGTACGAGAAACTCAGTGCCAATCCGATACCGATATTCATACCCATACCGCCTTTGATCTTTCGGGATGAAAGCGAGGCGCCGATGGAGGTCAGAATGAAAGCGGCCATAATGGTGGCAAAGCGTTTATGATATTCGATTTCGAAAATCTGGATGTTTCCGATACCACGCCGTTTCTGCCTGTCTATGTAGGTAGACAGTTCGGGAGAGGTCATTGTTTCGCAATCCGAATTTGAGATCAGGAAATCAGAAGGCACAATCGTAAGCGTTGTGTCTTTTCGGTTGCCTTCGGTGATGGTTTCGCGCATCTCATCGAAATCGCGGATCATATAATCCATGATGGTCCAGTTGTACAGTGTATCGTACTTGATCGAATTGGCCGTGAGGCGCGAAATTAGTTTTTTGTCTTCGAAATGTTCCAGCGAGAACTGGTAACCCATGCTCGAATTGGCATCATAACGATTGAAATAGGCAATCACACCCGGTTCGATTTCGATCTGGGCCGAACGGATATAATCAACCTTTTTATTTTTGATATACTGATTCTGAAAAGCAATGCGCGTTTCGTTGGCCGGCGGGATAATAAACGCATTCAGTATAAAAGTACTTAATGCAATTACCCCGGCCGATATGGCATAAGGCAGCATCAGGCGTCTGAAGCTCATACCACTGGCAAGCATCGCGATTACTTCGCAGTGATCTGCCAGTCGGGAAGTGAAGAATATAACGGCAATGAAGGTAAACAGCGGACTGAACAGGTTTACAAAATAGGGGATAAAGTTCATGTAATAATCAAACACGATGGCCTTCAGGGGCACATCGGGATTCAGAAACTTATCGATCTTTTCATTGATATCGAAAACCACCGAAATGGCGATAATCAGAATAATAGCAAAGATGTAAGTGCCAAGAAATTGTTTAATAATATACCAGTCAATTCGTTTTAATCTGAATTTCATTGCGTAGTATCTTCGTTAAGTTATAAGCGGTTTGCTAATTGTCGGACCATCTCACTTTTCCAGGCAGAGAAATCGCCTGCTATGATATGTTGACGAGCCTCTTTTACTAACCAGAGATAAAACGCCAGATTATGGATGGAGGCAAATTGCAATCCTACCATTTCGTTTGCTTTAATCAAATGGTGCAGATAAGCTTTGCTGTAACGCGTATCAATCACCGAATGTCCGTCGGGATCGATGGGAGAGAAGTCGTTTTCCCATTTCTTATTTCGCATATTGATGGTTCCGAAGCGGGTAAACAACTGTCCGTTACGGCCGTTGCGAGTTGGCATGATGCAATCGAACATATCCACACCGCGCTCAATGGCTTCGAGCAGATTAATCGGAGTTCCTACGCCCATCAGGTAACGCGGTTTGTCTTTCGGCAAAATCTCGTTCACCACTTCGATCATCTCATACATTTTTTCGGTCGGTTCGCCTACGGCCAGTCCCCCAATCGCATTGCCGTCGGCCTCTTTGGAAGCCACAAACTCTGCAGCCTGTTTACGCAATTCCGGATAAACGCATCCTTGTACAATCGGAAACAACGATTGCGAATAGCCGTATTTCGGGTCTGTCGAATTAAACCGTTCGAAACAACGATCCAGCCAGCGCTCAGTAAGTCCAAGCGATTTTTTGGCATAATTATAATCCGCATCGCCCGGACAGCACTCATCAAAAGCCATGATAATATCCGCACCGATGCTGCGCTGGATATCCATTACCTTTTCGGGTGTAAACATATGTTTTGAGCCGTCGATATGCGAACGAAACATGGCACCCTCTTCATGCAGTTTGCGATTTTCGGAGAGCGAAAAAACCTGAAAACCGCCACTGTCGGTCAGAATCGGTTTATTCCAGGTATTGAACTTATGTAGACCGCCTGCCTGCTCCAGAATTTCAATGCCCGGACGCAAATACAAATGGTACGTATTTCCTAAAATGATCTGCGCTTTGATATCAGATTCCAGTTCGGGCATCTGAACACCTTTTACGGTTCCCTGAGTACCGACAGGCATAAAAATAGGCGTTTCAATCACGCCGTGATCCGTTGTGATCAATCCTGCCCGCGCGTTCGATTTTGTATCGTTATGTTGAAGTTCGAATTTCATGGGTGCAAAAATACAAAATAGGCACGGATTTCACCAGAATCCATGCCTAAATAACTATTTTTAGAAACCAAAGTCGTCAATTTCAA
>CAMTPG010000118.1 GCA_947074335.1 uncultured Parabacteroides sp. | reverse complement strand
GGGGACCTCATGATTATGAATCATGCGCTCTAACCAGCTGAGCTATCCCGCCATTTTTAAAGAAACAATCTCTCTCGATTGCGGTTGCAAAAGTAGAGAGTTTTTTTTTATCATGCAAGATTTTAGACAAAAAAATATCATTTTATTTATTCAAGACGAATCAACACAGCCATATTGTGCTATATTACTGCGCATTACACCTTATCTCATGCATCTTACATTCACACATCATCCACATCCGTTGTATGAAATTACAGGTCTTAAATAAAAAAGATATAACCGCATGCCTCAATAAAATAAAAAGGCAATACGTTTCTTTACGGGAAAGGGCAATCGCTTGCTTTTACCGAATTCTTTTATTATCTTGCCGGCAAAAACAAATAGCTAATACATGAAAAAAGAAAAATTCCATATTGAATACGTTTTCGATAAAGTTTCGCGCCGGAGTTTATGGAACCACTTAACTACACCTCCGGGATTGTCGGCCTGGTTTGCTGACGATGTAATCATTGATGACAACCGTTATATTTTTGTCTGGGATAAAACAGAGCAGGAAGCGGAAATCTTATCGGTACGCCCTGAATTAAGCATCCGCTATCGCTGGTCGGAAGAAGATGATGATAACTCCTATTTTGAATTCAAAATACAAACTGTAGAATTAACCGGCAGCACATCACTGCAAATAACTGATTTTGCAGAGCCCGGCGAAATGAGCGATTCCATCAATTTATGGGATACTCAGGTAGAAGAACTAAAGCGGACGCTTGGTATTTAGGTTGTTTTAGTGATTTCTGTTAGGTATTATATCGTTTTTACACTACTTTTGCATCCGCTAACAGCATAGGTAATGTTCAAATTAAGACGATTATATACATTCATGCTGCAGACATTTCTGCCGCTGTTCCTTATGACATTCGGTATTTGTTTGTTTATCGTTCTCATGCAATTTTTGTGGCGATACATCGACGATATGGTTGGAAAAGGACTCGGTATTCCCGTTTTGGCGGAAATGTTGATGTATGCAGCGCTTTTTCTGGTTCCGATGGCTTTGCCACTGGCCATTTTGCTATCTTCGCTAATGACCTTCGGCAATTTAGGGGAACGCATGGAATTACTGGCCATGAAAGCGGCCGGAGTTTCACTGATTCGCTGCATGCGACCGTTGCTGGTATGCATTGGCATGATCAGCATCGGAGCTTTCTACTTTCAGAATTATGCCATGCCGGTAATTCAGACTAAACTCTATTCGCTCTTATGGTCTATCAAACAAAAATCGCCCGAACTGGATATTCCGGAAGGTGTTTTTTATACTGAAATTACCGGATATAATGTATATGTCAAACATCGTGATAAAGACGGATTATTGCGTGATTTGATGATTTATGACTATTCGAAAGGTTTTAATAATGCCAATGTTACCGTAGCCGATTCGGGCCGATTAAAAACATCAGAAGATAAAATGTTTCTGGTCTTATCTCTGTTTAATGGAGAATCCTTCTCCAATCTGAAAGATCAAACCATGGGGAAAGGTACAAATACGGCAGTACCTTATCAGCGCGAAACATTCGACAGTCGCGAAGTTCTTATTGAATTTGATACCAATTTTGCCCGTACTGATGAGACTTTCATGCAAAACCAGTTTATGGGCAAAAACATGAAAGAATTGCAGTCATCGATAGATTCAATGACCAATAAACTGGATAGTGTACGAATCATCAACTCCCGAAATGTATATGAATCGTCTTATAAAAAAACATTGCTGGGAAAACCGGAAGAGCAACTGGCAACTGCTGCCGAATACGAAAAGGACCGGGAACAAAAGCTGAACTCAAACGAACCGATTTCTGCCAAAAATGTAATGACGGAGAATGTAGTGATTTTAAATTTCGACAGCATTTACCGGGCAGAACCGGCCGATAAATTATCCTCCATAATTTCACGCTCCAAATCTTCATTGGAAGGAATGAAGGCGGATTATTTCTTTAAAGCGGCTTCGATCGGAGATGAATCCTATAAAGTAAGGCGACATCTTACTGAATGGCATAAGAAATTCACACTGTCGTTTGCCTGCATCGTATTCTTTTTTATTGGTGCTCCTTTAGGCGCAATTATTCGCAAAGGCGGACTGGGAATGCCGGTAGTTATCTCGGTTATTTTATTTATCATCTACTATATTATTGATAATATCGGATTTAAAATGGCACGCGACGGAGTGTGGCCTGCCTGGCAGGGTATGTGGCTCAGTTCGTTTGTGCTGGCTCCGCTTGGCGTATTCTTAACATACAAGGCGGTTCGCGATTCGGTTATCCTGAATGCCGATACCTATGTCAATGCACTGAAAAATCTTATCGGACGCCGTAGTGGACGAAAGATCGACCGGAAAGAAGTTATTATTTACATTCCCGATTATAAACGAATGTCGGCAGAACTTGAACAATTGCAAAATGATTGCAAAACATATCTGGTCAAACATAAACGCTGGGAAAACTATTTCCGCTTCTGGAAATCGGGAGGACAGGACAAAGAGGCTTCACAATTGATGAATGAAATGGAACCTGTCATCGAAGAACTGGCAAACAGCGACAATAACTTATTGTTAAATAAACTTATGGATTTCCCGATTATCAGCGGATATAATAAGGTTAAAATGAGTGATACGGTCGGATTGATAATCGGAATCTGTTTCCCTGTCGGACTGCCTGTTTATCTGCTTGCCACCTATCAACGCAAACTTTTACTGCAAGATATCCGTACCATACAAAAAACAAGTACCGAATTAATAGACATGATCGCTACAATGAATTAATTAATTATCTTTGTAGCATTGTGATATACAAGAAAAAAAACGAAAATGAGCGAAATTAAATTAAACACCATTGAGGAGGCGATCGAAGATATCCGCGAAGGCAAATTTGTCATCGTTGTAGATGATGAAGATCGTGAAAATGAGGGTGATTTTATTATTGCAGCCGAAAAAGTAACACCCGAAAAAGTAAATTTCATGATGAAACACGGACGCGGAGTACTTTGTGTTCCCATCACGGAAGAACGCTGTCAGGAACTGGAACTGGAAATGCAGGTTCCCAATAATACTTCGCTTTTAGGTACACCTTTTACAGTAACGGTGGATAAACTGGGAGGCGATTGCACAACGGGAGTTTCTATGTACGACCGTGCCGAAACGATTCTGGCACTGGCCGATCCAAAGACAAAGCCAAGCGACCTGGGCCGACCCGGCCATATCAATCCGCTCCGTGCACGCTCGCGAGGTGTTTTACGCAGAGCCGGTCATACCGAAGCAGCCGTTGATCTGGCACGACTTGCCGGTTTATATCCTGCAGCCGCTCTGATCGAAATCATTAACGAAGACGGAACAATGGCCCGCCTGCCGGATCTGGTAGAAGTAGCCAAACTATATGATATGAAGCTGATCAGTATCCGTGATCTGATTGCCTATCGTCTGAAACAGGAATCGATTGTAGAAAATGGCGTGGAAGTGGATTTGCCCACCGATTATGGACATTTCAGAGCCATCCCTTTCCGCCAGAAATCAAATGGCCTGGAACATATTGCTTTAATCAAAGGCGATGTTCATACAGACGAACCGGTTTTGGTACGTGTTCATTCATCGTGCGCAACCGGCGATATTTTCGGTTCAAAACGTTGTGAATGCGGTGAACAGCTGCATAAATCGATGCAACGAATAGAACAGGAAGGACGCGGCGTTATCATTTATTTAAATCAGGAAGGACGCGGAATCGGTTTAATGGAAAAAATGAAAGCCTATAAACTGCAGGAAGATGGCCTGGATACGGTAGATGCAAATGTTCATTTAGGATTTCAGCCTGATGAACGCGATTATGGCATTGGTGCGCAAATCCTGCGTCATTTAGGTGTTACCAAAATGCGTCTGATGTCGAATAATCCTGTGAAACGTGTCGGTCTGGAAGCCTACGGTCTGACGGTGGCAGAAAATGTACCGATTGAAGTAGAACCTAACCCCTACAATGCCTTCTACATGAAAACCAAAAAGGAGCGCATGGGACATATATTGCATAATATAAAATAAATCAAAAAGCTATCATGACACAAGTTTCAGAACGTTTAGCCAGTTTGTCTCCATCCGAAACACTGGCAATGTCGCAAAAAAGTAACGAGTTAAAAGCCCAGGGTATTGATGTGATCAACTTAAGTGTTGGCGAACCTGATTTTTATACGCCCGAGCACATCAAGGAAGCCGCTAAAAAAGCCATCGACGAAAACTTTTCTTTTTACTCACCGGTTCCCGGATATATGGATCTGCGTAAGGCCATCGTGGATAAACTGAAAAGAGAAAACGATCTGGAATATAGTGCTGATCAGATTGTTGTATCAGGCGGAGCAAAACAATCAATCTGCAATGTTATACTCAGCATTATCGGTCCGGGCGACGAAGTCATCGTACCTGCACCTTACTGGGTAAGTTATGTTGAAATGGTAAAACTGGCTGAAGGATCGAATGTAATCATACCGGCAGGTATTGAACAGGATTTCAAAATCACACCCGAACAGCTTGAAGCCGCAATTACACCTAAAACGAAAGCCCTGATTCTTTGCTCTCCTTCAAATCCGACCGGAAGCATTTATTCGGAAGAAGAATTAAAAGGATTAGTTGAAGTCTTAAAGAAGCATGAGCAGATCATCATTCTTTCCGACGAAATTTACGAACACATTAATTATGTAGGTAAACATCATAGTATCGCCCAATTCGAAGAGATCAAACACCGGGTTGTTGTAATTAATGGTGTTTCTAAAGCATATGCTATGACCGGATGGCGCATCGGTTTCATTGCAGCTCCATTATGGATATCAAAAGCCTGCATCAAATTGCAGGGACAATATACTTCAGGACCTTGCTCGATTGCACAAAAAGCAGCCGTAGCGGCATTTAATGGCGATCAGAGTTGCGTTACTGAAATGGTGGCAGCATTCCGTCGCCGTCGTGATCTGGTAATTTCTTTATTAAAAGAAATACCCGGTATCGAAGTATCCGAACCGCATGGTGCATTTTATGTATTCCCTAAAATCAGTGCCTATTATGGTAAATCGGTTGACGGACAAATAATAAATGACTCGACAGAGTTGGCTATGTATCTGCTTGAAGTAGGACATGTTGCTACTGTGGCCGGCGGCGCATTCGGTGATCCCGATTGTATTCGTCTTTCTTATGCAGCTTCAGACGAAAATCTGGTTGAGGCATTAAAACGTATCAAAGAGGCACTTGCCGCTTTATCGTAAGTACAAAATTTCAGGATAATATAAGCGGTGGTTCTTAGCTGAATATTTTATTTTGTATAATAATCGCTTAACTCCGGGATTTTATCTTTTGAAGAAAATAACTGTACTGCAGTGTAATTAAGGTTGCACTGCAGTACTTTTTAATACAACCACAACTTAATAAAGCTGTAACTAATTTATATTCTGTTTATATTCCGCTCTTATGATTACACGCGAACTTCAACTCACAGCCGATGGCAGTCATACGCTTTTTATTCCCGAAATGGATGAGCATTATCACTCTGTTAATGGTGCCATTCAGGAATCACGACATGTTTTTATTGAGGCAGGATTACTACAGATTAAAAAAACCGATGTTCGTATTTTGGAAATTGGTTTCGGAACCGGTTTAAATGCATTTATGACATTGTTGAAAACCGAAGCCTTAAATCTTCCGGTTTCATATTATAGCCTGGAACGTTATCCATTGGATGAGCAGCTCGCGCGTACATTAAATTATACATCACAGCTTGCGCCGGATCGTGATGCCGATTTTATGGCCTTACATCAGGCTCCCTGGGATGAATCCGTAAGAATTACTTCTACTTTCACTTTGCACAAAATGGAAGGCGATGCCAACCGGTTGGAATTGCCCGATCAGATCGATTTAATCTATTTTGATGCATTCGCTCCCGAAAAACAGCCTGATATGTGGAATCAGGAACTATTCGATCATCTGTATACATGCACTTCTGCCGGCGGAGTATTAACAACTTATTGTGCCAAAGGTATTGTACGCCGTATGATGCAAAAAGCCGGATATTCTGTAGAAAGAATACCCGGCCCTCCCGGAAAGCGCGAAATGCTTCGTGCCCGCAAATTATAAAAGTTTCTCAATTTTTTCTACGAAAGCAGCTTTAGCCGCAGCTCCAACCTGCTTGTCTACCATTTTTCCGTCTTTGAAGAAAAGCACGGTAGGAATATTACGGATACCGAACTGACCTACAACATCGTCGTTGCTGTCTACATCCATTTTTCCGATATTCACACGACCTTCATATTCAACAGCCAATTCATCAATAATCGGAGCAACCATACGACAGGGACCACACCATTCTGCCCAAAAATCAAGAACCATGGGTTTACCCGAGTTCAATAATTCTTCGAAATTTGCATCTGTAACTTGTAATGCCATAACTAGTTTATTTTAGTTTATAAATAGATTATCTATAATTCAGCGCCAAAAATACAAATTCTTTTTTCTCGTATTCAAATTTATTATCCATTTATTTTAAAATCCAGATATTCATTTTCCTCCAAAAAAGCGATCAGCTGGGGTGTCACGGCTATGCGTTGATTTTGTGACAGAAAATTTTGCATGATATGATGCTCTGAATCAACAACACGAAAATATAACAGACTCTGTCCCGTTTTGTTCTTTATTAACGTAGTCAATTCATTGACCATGGCATCATCCAGGCTGTGAATCGGTATGGTTATGGATAATTTCTCGATCAACTGGTCTTTCATATCCTGCAATAGCTGGATTGTTCCGATACCCAGACTTAAACGTCCTGAATTAAAACGATCTTCCACACGGGCCCGGATGAGCAAATACATACCCGGTTTGCCATATTTGCTATATTCTATATAATCTTTACCAAAAAGGGGCAGTTCGGCACTGCCGGTAAAATCTTCCATTTTTATGATACCATACGGACTACCCTTCTTGGTCATACCCTCACGAAAATCAGTAACAATACCACCAAATAATAAATCGCGGTTGATCAGTAAATCTTTATCATTCAATTCAACCACGCCGGTATTACAGATATAAGTAAGAATAATACGGAATTCATCCAGCGGATGAGCTGAAAGATAAATACCAACCAGCTCTTTCTCTTTGTTTAATCGTTCCAGATCACTCCAACGCTCACAGACTGGAATTTCCGGTTTGGCAATGGCCATAAATGTATCATTACCAAATAATGAATTCGTTGCTGTTTGTTTATCTGCCTGATATTTGTTCCCGTAACGAACAAGCACATCCATAAAGGCTTCACCCTTCAGTGTATCTGTGAAAAACTGTTCGCGCTGAATGCCAAGATTATCAAAGGCACCGGCTAAAGCCAGCGATTCTATATTCTTTTTATTGCAGGCCGAAAGATTTACACGCTCTACAAAATCGAAGATGGATTGAAACGGTCCGTTTTTGCGACGTTCTTCGATAATATTCTGTACAGCCGACTCTCCCACTCCTTTTACGGCACCCAGACCGAAACGGATATTTTTATTCTTATTTACACTGAACTTCAAAATCGATTCATTTACATCAGGACCCAATACCTGAATGCTCATCGATTTACATTCGTCCATAAACTTGGTGATATCAGC
>CAMTPG010000117.1 GCA_947074335.1 uncultured Parabacteroides sp. | reverse complement strand
GTACGGCCCGCCACATCGCGGTTTACCGACAGTACGGTGCCCAGTTCATCCGGATCGTACGAAGCCTGAAAGAAACGGTAACCTTTTACATCGAGTACATTATTCATGAAAATGCGCTCATTGCGCGATTCGCCATCTACATGTACCACTACTTCGCTTTCGAACGACGAAGGACTGGTTGACCCCGGATAGCGTGTCAGGGTAAATTTCTTTAATTCAACAGAAAAAGGCAGGGTTTTGAACGTGGTATGTTGCGGCGTACGCACAGCGATCTGATCGCTTGTTTCGCCCTCGCGAAGGTGCAGGATGCCCTCTTCGCCAAAAATAAAGGTTGTGGCAGCTCCGGCCAGAATGATGATGAAAGCGCCATGAATAAGCATCAATCCCCAACGGCGGAGTTTAATATAATGATGCCGAACGGCGATAACCAGAAAATTGATCACCATCAGCAACTGCAGAAGGCAGAATACGGGAGAGTAATAAACCCACGCTTTGGCCGCTGCCGTGCCGTGATACTTTTCGATAAAAGTAGCCACCGCCAGTGCAAAGGCATAAATAACCAACAACACGAGGGTTGTTTTAAATGAGGAGAAAAATTGTTGGATAATTGCTTTCATTCACTTTACTGTTTAGAGTTTGAGAAGAAACAAATTTACAGCCTTTCGGGCCGGTTTGAAAACGATTTGCCGTTTTTTATCTGTCCGTCTCTGCTCTACTTAATAGATTTTATCTATAATCGCAGGTTTTTGCGATCTGTTTTTGTCTGTTCTGTTTTTAAGATCAGCCATACGGCATGCCATCCGTCAGTAATCAGACTGTAAAGGAATCCGAATTACACTGCAGTGTAATTTGATTTTCACTGCAGTGTAATCAGAATTTCCTGTTATTGTTTTCAACCCGTTGGAAAACAAATGAATACAAGCGGGTTGAAAACTATTCTGTTTTTAAGCTTTGCTTAGTCTTCGATAATCATACGGAAACCTACATTGTATACTGCCTGATAAGGATAGAATCCTTTGCGTGTATGCGATGTTGAGAATTTCGGACGCTCGATGAATGAACCACCGCGTACTACTTTATGATCAGAGGTCTCTTTTGATTTAACGTTGTAAGGATAGCTTACATAATCCGAACGTGTCCATTCGGCCACATTACCGTGCATGCAGTACAAACCAAACGGATTGGCTTCGTATTTCTTGCCGCCAACCTGAATCAGACTGCCGTCGTTTACGCCCTCTTCTTTCGGAAGGAAGGTATAATATTTGTACCACGAGCTGGTTTTAGGCATCGGCTGCGGATCGATACCGGCTACGGCGAACTGCAAGGTAGTTTCGTCGGCCATGTTATCTTTCGTTCCGAAATCTGTATTGAGTGTGCCGTACCAGAAATCCTGATCGCTGCCTGCGCGACAAGCCCACTCCCACTGTGCTTCGGTAGGAAGCGTAATGTTGAGACCTGTTTTTTCGCTCAGTTGTTTACAGAAATCCATAGCGTTGTTCCAGCTCACGCGGATTACAGGCTGATCAGGCTCATTGGCCGGATAACCCGGATGCACATGGTCTTTCCACTGCTGATCCATATAACGGCTGTCGTGCTCGGGGAAGATTGTGTTGAACTGTTCGTTGGTGGTTTCAAGTTCGGCCATCCAGAACGGTTTTTCAATCTTCACTTTAGCTGTCGGTCTTGCATCGGGTTCGCCGTTGTAGCTGCCCATTACAAATTCGCCGGCCGGAATGCGTACGAAGGTTACTTCCACGCCCGGAGCAATTTCTACCACTTTGCGGGCTTCAGAAGCATTGGCCTGCAGTGCTTTTGCCTCTTCGGCAGAGAAAGGCCAGCCTTTTGCTTTGAGTGTCTTCTCTTTCACCGGAGCTGCTTTTGCAGGCATTTCGGGTGTGATCGGACCCTGCTGTTTCAGATAATCGGCATAGTCGGCGATTTCCTGTTTCCAGTCTACGCCGGCGCCGTTGGCATACTTGTTAGTCAGTTCCGTACGACGGGCAATCTGGTCGAAGCCCTGATAAGGAAGACTTGTCAGCACATTGGCATCGAAATAGCCTTTATCGGGTGCATTGTAATCAATCCAGTTGTAAATGGTTTTCCATTCTTTGTCGGTCAGCTCCACATTGTGATGCCCTTTTTTCAACAGACGAACCAGTTCGCTGGTATTGGGATGATATTCGTACGGTGTAAGCACTTCCATGTCGCCTTCGCCACCTTGACGGTGTACATAAGGATGCAGATTCAGGTAAGATGAGCCGTAACCGCGACGATCTTTTGTGCCGCCCTTCAGATCGAATGCTTTGCCTTCGCCGTTGTGACAGGCGATACAGGCACGATCCAGAATAGGCTGAATTTCAAGGTCGAACGTAAACGAACGCACACCGCCTTCGGGTGCAGTAAGTTTAGATGGTGCTTTAGTTGAAGCCGTTACACGTTTCGGGATCGCAATCTGATTCTGATCTTCATGACAACCCACACACGATACCACTTCGCCCGGCTGAGCAGTTACCCAGCTGCGCATCCACTGTACGGCAACTCCGTCTTTATCGATCGGCTGGATCGAGATCGGTGTGTTGGCCGGTACTTTAAAGATTACCGAACCGTCTTCTTCTACCGGAACAGTTCCGAGCTGGCGTTTGATATCCCAACCCGACTGGATTCCGTGCCAGTTATGATCGGACGGTGTTTTAACATAAGCATATTCGTAAGCATGCAGACGCAGTTCTTTTACGGTTCCGCGCGGAATACCTTTCAAACCTTCGCCTTCGTAAATATCCTGAATGAAGATGGTTGCTTCCTGATCATCCAGTTTTACACGGTCGGGGATTGACGGCGGTGTAACTGATTCTTTTACCAGAATCGGGCTGATAAAGCCTTCGCCTTCTGTTTCGATCAGACAGGTTACGTTATCGTAGATATCCACCAGATAAAGTCCCCACAATCCGTTCGGATCAAGCTTGGCAGAAACCAGGAAATATTTATCATTCAACGGAGTAGGTTTAATGAACTGAGGCCATACACCATTTACCAGCTCGTCTTTGATCAAGACTTCGATCGGACGGTTGCTGTACGGGATTTCCTGTGTCATACCTTCTACACTCTTACGACCTTTGGCGGGATCAAACAGGATCAGACGACCTGAACGGGCTACGCCGTGGTGACCGGAAATGATGCCGACAAAAGCCGATCCGTGACCGGGCAGCGGCTGCATATCGAACGTACTGTTCGGGAACATGGCGCCGCTTCCGTAAAGGGCTTTGTTCTCGGTTCCGTCCGGATTCATATGCATCACGATACGTGAGTAGTAGTGAGTTAAGTCTGTATATTCCCAACGTGTGTACATCACACGGCCGTTGTTCATAATTACCGGGTTCCAGTTGGCATCCTGGTCGAATGTTAAACGACGCAAGCTGTTATCTTTCGGATCAAACAAGACCATGTTACCTACGGGATCATCACCGCTCACACAGGGAACACCCTGATAACCAATGTTTGAAGTTGCGATAATTCGTCCGTCGGGCAGATAAGTACCGTCATAGAATTCCAGATCCGGCTCGTCGTTGATTACCAGCGGCTGATAACCTGTTCCATCCAGATTTACTTCGAAGATGTTCCAGCGTTTATCATCCTGAGTCTGGGTAAACATCACTTTATCACCATTCCAGTGCAATTTCAGGTCGGCAATTGATGAACCGTTTGTCGGGCTGTAAACCGAACGCTGTTTGATGTCACCGCGCAGGTTCGACAATTCCACGATGTCGGCATTAAAGCCTTCGCGCGGAGCCGATTCCTGATTACTCCAGTTATTTGCCTGTGTACCCAGCTGCGGCGCCATGGCCTGACGTGCTTTTGTACCCAGTTTAAAGCGTGAAGCAACGATTTTATCCGTATCCAGCAACGGGTTCGACAACAGAATGGTACGTTTGTTATCCAAGGCTTTGCGGGCATTGTTCAGCGCCTGCTGATTGCCCGTGTAGATGCCGTTGAAACCTACTTTCTGCAGCTGAATCAGCTCATTCATCAGCGGTTCGGCAGTAGCTACATCATAACCTTTCTGCTTTTTCATATCCTCGAAAGCCAGCTTTACGGCATCCACATTCAGCCACTGCAATTCGTTTTGCAGCGCATAAACGGCCTGAACCTCTTCGAGCAGTTCCAGGTATTTGCGGATCTGTACATACATATCCGGCTGTGCAGCGATTTCGTTTACCTTAGCTGTATAGTAATCGCCATTGTTCAGACGACCGATTACGCGATCTACCGCCTGTTTTTCTACCGAAGCATCGGGAGTAACCAACCAGGCATCCAGATCATCCAGCACAGAAGTAAGCAGACCCAGCTGTTCGGGATATTGTGCGGTAAGCTGATCGGTGATGGTATTCGGCATTACATTCAGCGCCTGGAAAAATACACTTCCTTTCTGCGAAGAATCGTCGATACCCACTTCGGCTTCGAAACGCACATATTTATTATTCACCGGATAAACCAGCATGCCGTTGGCATGACAGAATACACCGTGTTTGTATTCTTTGCCGGCAATCACGATTTCATGATCGTAAGCGTTGGTGTTCATTTTAGGCGTTGCCCAACCGGCCACACCATATTCGTAAGGCACTTCATCAAGCCAGTCGAACGAACCGTCCGCTTTAATCAGTTTCGCGTTACACCAGGCAGCCTGATCATAATCAGAACCGTCGGGGCCGCCTGCGGTAATCAGTACAAGCTGTTCCACGCCGTTCAGATCCACCACAAAAGGTTCTGCCTTCTGTTTGTGTTTCACCCACGTCGAGGTAACGGGCATGCCCGATTTCTGCAGCTTTTGCTGCAATTCAGTTTTTGCTTTTACAGAAGCATCAATCCAGGTGTCGGCCTTTTTCTTTTGCGCGGTTGCGCTCGAGACAAAAGCAGACGACGACAAGAGGATCGATACTAATAAATGGTATTTATTCATGTATTTTAGGAGTAAGTTGTGTTATTACTAAATTATAACGCAGCTTTTTTATTTGTGAAACGTAAACCGTCGTTGTCGTGGTAAGATGCCCATTCGTCAACGATAGCGCCTTCCGGACCGGCCATCAGGAAGTGGAATGTACCAATACCTTTCAGGTTGATCACTTCGCCTACATTCTGAACCACGAAGTTTTTGCTTTTTACTTCACCGTGAGAAGCGGGAGTAGCCGGTGCATTCGGAGTTTCGTCGCCGATTTCAGAGAAGTTGTATGCCCAACCGTTAGTAACCATCCAGGTTTCGTGTTTAGCCGGGAAGTTAGTTGCCACGTGTGCATGTTCGGGGATCATCTGGCCCGGCAGCAGGTAGATAGCGTGTGCGAAATAACCGTTGTCGGCATCATTCACCCAGAAAATACCGCCCATACCCAGGTTTTCGAAATCGCCCAGACCAAAATCAGTTACCCACATATCTTTCGCCATTGTTTCGGTGAAAGGTACATTATAGAAAGCAAACATGTCTTTCATCGCTTCCATGGCAGCATCCTGCTGGAATTCGCCGTTTTTGTAAAAATCGGCGTTGGTGTACTTTTTAGAATACTTCATATCTTTATTATTTTTTGAACAAGATCCTTTTGATGCTTCGGTACAAGCTTTGCCTGATTTGCCGGCTTCGGCTTTGTCTGAAGAGTTACCACTACATGCTACCATCGAGATAAGCAATGCGCCCATTGCTGCAGATTTCATTAAATCTTTTTTCATCGTTCTTTTTTATTTGTTTAATTAATAATATAATCAGTTTTTACGGCCGCGCCCTTTGCGATGCCTTCAATTTCGATCAGAAGTTCATCGCGGCACACATCGGCACACATATAAGATACAGGAATGGTAAAGGGATATTCGCTCAGCAGCGCTTCGGCCTTTACATAATCTTTCAAATCCTTCAGGTAAACACGCAACATCTGCAGCTGACTGTCGCCGATAAGCTCGGCAATATTCTCCATCGTGATGTGAAGCTGTTTTTCAATGCCGACACCCGTCAGACTCTCTTCGCCACGAATGGCTGCCGTACCGGAGATATAAATCAACCGGCTGTTGCCGCAGGTGATACTTTTGGCTCGTTCGAATTTGGGTGTCGATTTATGTTGTTGTGCCGCTTCGAGTACCTTTTCGGAATAGGCATGTGCGGCAACCTGCAATTTATTGTCGATCGGTGTGATATAACATGCATCCGAGGCGGGAACAAAGGCATCAAGATCCACCAAAACGCCGCCCCAGTCTGTTCCGATGCCGGTTGCAGCGGGATAACCCTGCTCCCATGCGGTCTGGTTATAGAAAGCGCTGCGGGCATTGTTAAACATCTGGTAATGCTGGTCGTCGCCATCGAAAGAGGTGATTTTCTCGATGTAATTCCACTGGCGCACGATGCTGTTGATCGGGAATTGCTCCTGTTTGAGCAGCGCATCGATCAGAGTGAAAATGGTATCACTTTGCTGCAGTACCGACTGATTCAGCACATCGCCGTGAAATCCGCCGGCAAACAGAAAACGGCCGCAGCTGTTTTCGAGCACCACATACGGAAAATTACGGAAGCGACGGTACGAAATCGCATCGCCGGCTTCGGGCTCATAGTAATGAGCTTCGAGCACCAGTTTGCCCGAAAGCGGCGGCTGGCAGACATAGCTCAGCACAGGCTCCGAATTGTTGGCAAAGGCCTCGATCTTCCGATTGAGAATCTCGCGACGCTCCACAAATTGTTCGTTACTTTTCGGCATGCCGAAAAAGGTGAGACGCAGCAAAGGCTTATCCACAGGCAGACAGGCTATGAGCTGATCTGCTTTCTCTTCGAAAGAGCCTTCGCTGGCGGTATAAATGGCGTATTTTATGTTATTGCAAAAGGTCATAATGAGTTTACATATTCGGTTAGTGCTTCAATATCTTTATCGCTTACTTTTTTGTTATCCAATCCGTGACGGTGGATTTTAAACACATCTTCCATAGTTGCGGCACGGCCGTCGAAAAGATAGGGCGCAGTACGCCATACTTCGCGCAGTGTGGGTGTATCCCAGCCTGCTTCAAATTCAATGTCATCGCCGATGCGATACATTTTCATATCGGTATAGTAAGGACCGCTGTGGCAGTCATTGCATTTTAATTTTTCGTAAACTTTGCGTCCCTCTTTCGCTTTGTCGGAAAGTTCGCCGTTTACCAGGTACGGACTCGGCACGGGTGTTAATGTCATCAGGTAATCATCCACACAATCGGCATCGGCTTCGGTAACATCAAAAAACTGAATGAATTTAAACCCGGCACGTACAGCCAGCTCGGCCGAAGCGCGGATGCCGGAGATCATGTTGGGCGGGGTTTTATGACTGAAAAGCAGGCTTTTGCAATTCTTCGGATTGCCTACGCCGTCGTTCATCAAATCCCAGTTCATGCCGTCGGTGCGTCCGTCGCCGGGATGACAACCGTTACAGCTCTGCCAGTTCTGGAAACAGTGCGAGGCATCATTGAAATAGCGTTCGCCTTTATTGGCTTTCGATTCTTCGCGATCGGGATTGAGGTTGACAGCCGTGAGATCGCCGTTTTCGAGCTCCATAATGTTCAGTACATCGGCGAAATAGGTTGGCACAATCAGTTGGTTATCGGTAAGTACCATGCTGCGCGGTCCGTTTCCCTGAAGCGGGATGCGCTCACGCAGGCC
>CAMTPG010000116.1 GCA_947074335.1 uncultured Parabacteroides sp. | reverse complement strand
CAACGACCCCGAGATTACAAATCACGTGCTCTGGCCAACTGAGCTAAAGAGGCAGTCTCAATCTCTCTCGATTGCGGGTGCAAAGGTATGTATTAATTTTAAATATGCAATACCTGATGCAAACTTTTTTTCAATGTTTTTTCGCTAATTTATATAAATCCATTCATATACAGCCGAATAACCTGCTAAAAAAATCGTTCTTCCGTTCACTGTTTTTCAGTGCGCGAAAGAACGAACCAAGTATGTAGTTGAAAAAAAGAATCTTTTTTATTTAGAGCAGAATCTCTTCGATGATTTTCTTAAAATCGGCTTTCCCCATGGCACCTTTTACAATTTGAGGCTGACCGTCGACCGGACAAAACAAAATAGTAGGAATACTGCGGATATCGAAAACCTGCGACAGATGCTCTTCTTTCTCTGTATTTACTTTATAAAAATCAATGGTTCCGGCATAATCGCCAGCCAGTTCATCCAGAATGGGAGCAATCATTTTACAAGGTCCGCACCAGGATGCGTAAAAATCAACAATACACGGCCGTTCACCGAGAAATATCCATTCGCCGGGACTGGTTTCGAAATCAGCTACTTTAGTCAGAAATTCTTTTTTTGTTATTTCCGGAACTTTCATCTTCTTTACAATTTTACGGATTTATACTCTTTTTATTATATAACAAACAAAAGACAATAATGCTTAGAATAAATAAAGAAATTTTTCATCAAATATTGAATATCAGTCAGATGAATGCATTTTTTTTTGATTTTCAGCCTAAAGTGTGTCAAAATGAATAAAAACCGACAGGTAGAATACCTGCCGGTCTTTAACACTAAAAAATAAAACAGATCGAAAAATCAATATCTTTCTTCAATTATATCCCAATCGGTAATTTTCCAAAGTTCCTGCAGAAAGTCAGGACGACGATTCTGATAATCCAGATAATAGGCATGTTCCCAAACATCAAATCCTAAAATCGGAACAAGTCCGCGGGCAACCGGATTACTACCGTTGGCCTCTTTTGTAATTATCAGCGATCCGTCTTTCTCACGAGCCAGCCAGGTCCAGCCTGATCCGAATAAACCGGCAGCAGCAGTGGTAAATTCTTTTTGGAAATTCTCGAACGATCCCCAGGTGGCATTAATCTTTTCGGCCAGCTTGCCTTTGGGTGCTCCACCGCCTTTGGCAGAGAACTGCTGGAAAAACATATTATGATTGAGTACCTGACCGGCATTATTAAACAGCGGACCTTCGGCTTTTGCAATAATCACATCGAGCGGTTCGTTTTCGAAAGGTGTACCCTCGATCAGCTTATTCAGATTGTTTACATAAGCCTGCAGATGTTTACCCCAATGGAATTCGAGCGTTTTCTGACTCATCACGGGTTCGAGCGCATTCAGCTCATAAGGTAATTTTATTAATTCGTATTTCATATCCCATTCAATTTATAAAGTGACTGATTTAGTTTTGCTTATAATTTGCATCAATTTTCTAACATTTACTTCACGTTAAATGTTTATTGTCTGTTGCAGATTATTTGTATCTTCACATTCTTTTAATACAAACAAATTATGACAAAGATTCAGGAAACATTGCAAAACCTGTCCGACGATCAGAAGAAACGTTTCGAACCGGTTTTCGTTAACATAGATACCTTTTATAAAGTAGTGTATACCATTACCCGATACGAACACCTTACCGAAATGCAGAAAGAGGAGCATTATGAGGAAAAACTCAAAATTATGCAGCAGGTGCGTACCAAAGTGGAGCAACTCGTTACCTCGTATGGTTTCGACGGGCATGAGATAGTAGCCGATATATCAAGTGATTATTTTGAGGATTTTGTCAATTATAAAGATTCGGAAACCGAAATGCCCCATGATGAATTTATCCGTATTATTAAAAAGATATCCGAAACGAAAGTGAAATAGTATTCATTTCTTTGGGATGTTTTAAACATGAGATTGTACAAAATGTAATAAGATTGTAATAATTTTAACAATTAATGGTGCCCTTTCAGGCAGAACGCGTAAATTTGTCGGGCAAATTCTGTTTTTTTGAATTTACCAGGTGATGATTTTAGAGTGAAAGTTGATTTTGAGAGACAAAAGAGATGAAGCGTTTTATAGGAAATATATTGAATTGGTTATCTTGGCAAAAACATATCTATTGGCTGATTATTGTTTTATTTCTTGTTCCCAATTGTATTTTGTTTTTTACGGAACCGCTGCCTGTATTGGTAGGTATCGCATCGCTTTTATTGCCGCTTTCGCTCTGGATCGAAGTTTTGCTCATTGCCCGTAAACCGGGCATCATAGCCTGGTGCCTGTTGCCGAAAATTATTTTGGATGGCGGACAACTGGTGTTGCTTTATCTTTTTGGCGAATCGGTAATTGCGGTAGATATGTTTCTGAATCTCACCAGCTCCAATGCTTCAGAGGCCGGCGAACTGTTGGGCAATATCTTTCTGATTATCATCTTTGTTTTTATCTTTTATACACTGCCTACTTTATTACTGGCTTTTCGTTCGTGTCGTATCAAAGATAAACTGACAAAGCCGTTCCGGCAGCGCATGGCCTGGATCGGCCTGGCTGTTTTTGTGGCGGGTCTTTCATTAAGTCTGCTCTCTTCGCGCCGATATCATGATTTTTACATCAAAAATGATATTTATCCGGCTAATGCCATATACAATCTTTATTTTGCCATTGATAAAGCGAAAAAGAATAAAAATTATCCGGTTACTTCGGCCGATTATAATTTTGAGGCTTCGCGCCGTACAGCCATTCCCGATGCACGCGAAATCTATGTATTGGTGGTTGGCGAAACCGGACGTGCCATGCAATGGAGCCTTTACGGATATGAACGCGAAACCACACCTTTGTTAGAACAAACCGACGGACTGATTCATTTCGATGATGTAATTACCCAGTCTAATAATACACATAAAAGTGTGCCTATTATTCTCTCGGCAGCCAGTGCCGAAGATTATAATATAATTTATGGTCAGAAAAGCATTGTAACGGCATTTAAGGAGGCCGGATTTAATACACTGGTTATTGCGAATCAGAAACTCACCACCTCTATGATCGGCGCTTTTTATCGCGAGGCCGACACCTTTATCGATATGAGTGATTTTAATCCGGGCTCTAAACTGTCATCGCTTTATGATGGCGAGTTAATTCCCTTTCTGGAAAATGAAATCAATAAAAACAATGAAAATCTTTTCATTGTACTGCATACATATGGCTCGCATTTTAATTATCATGAACGTTATCCGAAAGCCTTTGCGTTTTATCAGCCCGATCAGGTAGATGGCATCCGTGCTTCGCATAAGGAGAAAATGCGTAATGCGTATGATAACAGCATTTGTTATACTGATTTTGTATTACATGAAGTGATTTCAATGTTGCAACAGACTAAAGCAGCCTCGACAATGCTTTATCTGAGTGATCACGGTGAAGATATTTTTGATGATGATCGCGAACGTTATCTGCATGCATCGCCTATTCCTACTTATTACCAGTTGCATATTCCTTATATAATCTGGTTTTCGGATAATTACAGAAAAGCATATCCTGAAAAATACAGAGTTGCCGAAGCCAATCGCAATAAGGCATTAAGCACAAACAATGTATTCCATACTTTGCTGGATCTGGCCGAAATAGAAACAGTAGTTTTCGATTCGTCACTTGCTGTTACAAATCCGGCCTGGCAGATGCGTGATCGTATGTATCTGGGTGATCATGATGATCCGATTCCGTTTTGGAAAATGGGATTGAAGCAGGAAGATTTTAGTATGCTGGACAAATGGAAGATTAATTATAATCTGGATAAATAAAACTACATCATTTATTTATCTGCTTTGCTAAACAATTATTCAAGATTTGTTGTTTAAAAAGTGATAAACGGAAATTTATCCGTTTCTGCATTTAACCGAAAAGAAGAAGTAGTAACTGTACATTGAGATTTTTTAGTGAATAAAGAAAAAGCATCTGAAATGTTTCGGATGCTTTTCTTTAATAATCCGGTTTCTGTTTTGTAATACTGCTTCCTGTTATTTATTACAAACCTGTTAATACAAATAATATGAAAGGATTAGATTCATTATTCGGATGGAAAACTACACAAAACGAAATTTCTTCGTCGTGTGGTAGCAGTTGCAGTACAAAAATCAGCAATGGATCATCGGCATGTGGCGGAACAGCACCCGGAGAACCGGCTTCGGCTTGTGGTGCCTCTTCGCCGGCAGATTTGCCTTCATCATGCAGCGGACCGGTTAAAGAGGAGCCAAAAGACTGAAGAGCGTCTCAAATCGTGTTCAGATGAATTATTTCGCATTTCAATGGCATATCACCGAGGCCTGCGATCAGCGTTGTAAGCATTGCTATATTTATGCTTTGGGAAGTCGTGCGCAATTTCGCGAAATGTCATGGCCTGCCATGAAACAGACACTCAAAGCCATGCTTGCTTTTTGCAGAAAAGCACAACGCAGGCCTTATCTGTATCTTACCGGAGGTGATCCGTTGTTGCATCCTGATTTTCATAAACTGACGGCCTTATTACACAAGCAATCCATTCCGTTTGCCGTGTTAGGTAATCCTTTTCATGTGGATGCAACTGAGGCACAACGTCTGAAAAACCACGGCTGTCATAAATATCAGCTTTCATTAGACGGACTCGAAGAAACACATGATCAAATCCGGAAAACCGGTTCATTCCGTGAAACGCTGCAAACCATTCCCGTGTTGCATGAAGCCGGCATTCCGGTGGTGATTATGGCTACTGTTTCACGACTTAATCAACATGAAATTCCCGGATTAATGGATGTGGTGGTGGCCCATCAGGCCGATGCTTTTGCCTTTGCCCGTTATTGTCCGTCGGCTGCAGATCGTGCGGTATGCTGCTCGGCCGCAGAATATAAAGAATTGCTTGAGGCCTGTTGGCTTAAACAGGAGCAATATAAAAACAGTAATACCTGGTTTTCTTTTAAAGATCATCTCTGGACTCTTTTTCGTTACGAAAAGGGATTATTTACAATTGATGAGTCGTTGGATTCGGAAATGATTTATGACGGATGTAATTGTGGTAATTGTCATCTCACGATTCTTTCTGATGGTGCAGTATATGCGTGTCGACGCATGGAAAGCAAAATCGGGAATGTGTTGCAGGATGATTTATGGGCACTTTTCAGAGGCCGGGAAATGGAGGCTTATCGCAATTACGAAAATTACGAAAAATGCAGTCGTTGCGAATTGTTGCGATTTTGTCGCGGCTGTCCGGCTGTAGCCGCAGGTTATCATGGTTCGATGTATGCAGCTGATCCGCAGTGCTGGAAAGAAATAAAGGAAATAAATGAACTGAAATCGTAAATTAATAATCGGAATTCGACAAAATGTCTTATTATTGCCGAATAATTTTATATTTGTATCAGATAAACACAGCAACAAGATGAAAGTATTATTAATAAACGGCAGTCCAAATCAGGCAGGCTGCACCTTTACGGCGCTTACAGAAGTAGCAAAAACGTTGTCTGCACAGCAAATCGATTCGGAAATTTTATATTTGGGCAAACGGAGCATTGCCGGATGTATTGCCTGCAATAAATGTCGCGAGACCGGACATTGCTTTCATCAGGATATTGTGCGCGAAGTACAAGATCGTCTGTCCGAATTCGATGCTCTGATCATAGGATCGCCTGTTTATTATAGTGCACCTGCCGGACAGCTCGTTGCCTTTCTGAACCGTTTGTTCTATTCGGCCGGCAGGCAACTGGCGGGAAAACCCGGAGCATCGGTTGTTTCGTGTCGTCGTGGTGGTGCATCGGCTACATTTGAGCAGCTCAATCAGTATTTCGCGATCAGTAATATGCCGATTGTTTCATCGCAATACTGGAACTCGGTGCATGGTTTTACTCCTGATGATGTGCGACGTGACGAAGAAGGTATGCAAACGATGCGGGTGCTGGCACAAAATATGGCCTGGCTGCTTCGTTGTCTGGAAGCCGGACGTAATGCGGGAGTTCTCTATCCTGAATACGAAACACGTCTCTGGACTCATTATATTCGTTGATTATGCGACTGCTTTTTATTTGTTTGTGGCTTATTTCATCGGCCGTTTCGGCACAACAATATCGTCTGGTCCCGATTCAGCCGGCAGCGCATTTACTGGCGCAGGACAGCTTGCATCGGCATCGTTATTATTATCATTCCGAATCGAATCATTCAGAGGTGAAAACTGAATCTATTCTGTTAATCGAATCGGCAACAGAAAGAGGAACAGAAAATGGAACAGAGCCACGAATCCTGAAAGCAGAGCTTCGCCGTATCATTGAATCGCCTGAGGTAAAGCAAACCGGTATCTCGCCCCTTTTTCTAATTCTGGGAGAAGCTCCGGTAGGTGAAATAATCAGCTCCCACTGGAATATTGACGATTTTCCATGGGTGCATTACATGGCCGGCGACGGAACAACAGGCAAATGTTTTATTCTCTCATCTGATGCCGTTTTATCCGGTATTATTCCTGTAGTGAGCACTGATATTTTCGATGTTGCATTGATGCAGGAACTATTGGCACGTAGTGGCCAATATTAATTATTAAACAGAATTAATTTCATCAAAAGGATTGCATGAAACTATTTATCGGAAAAGCCGTACTCAATTATCTTTATTTTCTTTTCGTGATATTGATCATTTCTTATATAAGTAATACCTCTCTGTTTGCCGGGAATGGCTGGCTTTTCGTACTCGTTTTTTTGCATATCTATTAGTTTATATCCTCTTTTACTGGTTGTTCCGAAAGAAAAAAGAACATTAGATCTCTTATTTATTTTGATCTTTATTTATGTTTCCTGATTTTTTTCGTTACATTTGAAAAATGAATTTTATTTTAGTCAATACTATCGGATTCACAATAATATTGATTTTTTTATTAATCTGATGAGGATAATAAAATGAGAAATAAACGAATAAAACGGATGATTAAATATCTGCAATTTATTTTTATTATTTGTTTTTTCGGCTGTATGGACGATGCCCGACAAACCAATGAATTTCTCACACCCGATGAAGAGAATCGTATTCTTTGGTTTTTTCCCGAAACTATCGATTTACATTTAGGTAATCCTGCTACACGTGTAACTTATGATGATGAAGGAACATCCGGTGTAAAACAATATTGGGAAAGTGATGATGAATTTTTATTGTACAATACGTATGGTGATACAGTATCTTATAAAGTTTCTTCAATAAACTCTTCCGATCAATCCATGGCTACATTTAAGCTGGTAAACGATGAACCGTTATCAGGTTATCTTTTTTATGCAGTTTATAAAAACGGACGTACACCTGTTGTTACTTTTACACATGGCATTCCCTCCTTCAGTCTTAATATGCTCGGCCAAACCCAGTCTTCTTCCGATCCCTTGGGCAATTTGAAAGGATATGATTTGATTATTACCGATCCCATTACCACTTTCAATGAAACGCTGCAATTCAAAAGTCAGGGTGCTCTGCTTACTTTTAAGTTGATGGTACCTGCTGCTTCGGGAACCATTAATTCGATTACCATATCCAATTCGTCCGGCAATGTATTCAAAACCAATTTTAACAATACATCACCCAATTCTTCAACATTTAATCTGGATATTACAGGTTATTATAATCCCACCGATTCTTATACTTTGACAGCTTATCTTATGGTGCCGCC
>CAMTPG010000115.1 GCA_947074335.1 uncultured Parabacteroides sp. | reverse complement strand
GGATGAAACTGGATAAACTCCATATTTTTTACCGCCCCTTTGGCACGATATACCATCGCGATTCCGTCGCCGGTAGCCACCAGCGGATTGGTTGTATTGCGGTAAACAGCTTCACAGCCGCCTGTGGCCATGACCGTTATCTTCGACAGGAAGGTGTCTACTATGCCCGTTTCCTCGTTCAGCACGTAAGCTCCGAAGCAGCGGATGCCCTGTGTATAGCGGGTTACAATAATGCCTAAATGATGCTGGGTAATAATCTCCACCGCAAAATGATTATCGAAAACCTCGATATTCGGATGTTGGCGGATCGCCTCCATTAAACTCAGCTGAATTTCAGCCCCCGTATTATCCTTATGATGCAGAATACGGAATTCGGAATGGCCGCCTTCGCGGTGCAGATCGAACTCGCCCGAATCGTTTTTATCAAACTTAACGCCCCACTTTATCAAATCTTCAATTTGCGCGGGAGCCTTTCTTACTACGGTTTCCACCGCTTCGCGATCGTTGATCCAATCGCCGGCAATCAGTGTGTCTTCGATATGTTTCTCGAAGTTGTCGAGGGCTGTATTGGTTACCGAAGCGATTCCGCCCTGCGCGAAATAGGTGTTCGATTCCTCCTGTCCTGACTTGCAGATGAGTGCAACTTTCCCTTTGTCGGCTACTTTTAGTGCAAAGCTCATACCGGCAATACCGGAACCTATCACTAAGAAGTCAAATTTCTTTGCCATTTTTCATATCTGTTTAGAGATTACAAAAATAAGAAATCTGAACAGTTATTAGCACTTTCACCCTTTTTTATTTAAATACTGCTGATGAATCGCACCGAACACGATCGGATAAGTATGTTTCTTTTTCAATCAATATCTTTCTTTTATCGGTCGCTCGAAGAGGAAGTATTATTTTGTCAGTAATCAAATGCTTTTTATCAATTGGAAAACCCTTTTCTTACGACTCTCAAAATAGCTTTTGACAATTGGCAAATTTATAGTCCTGCAACATCCTCCGGATAAATATATATACCCTGAATAATAGCTGTATTTTAAGTTCTTTTGTATCATTTTAATACTCTTGTTAAGAACATACTAAACAGGTGTGGTGTTCTTATGTAGAATTTAAGACAGTAGTATTACAGCTGCTGTCATCATAAGTAAGAGAAAGTTAATAAAATAATGTTATATTCCTTCTTGGAATCGTTTGACCGGTTTATAAATGGATACGCTGCAACTGTGAAGTTACAGCGTATTTCTTCCGGGTGATAGTAAAAATCGAAAAAATGATTATCTTGCGCTCGCAATTAAACAGATAGCATGGACAGAATATTCAAATCGAAAGTGGGATGGTGGTATCATTTGGGGTTATTCATTTTAATAGCCTGTACTGTTATGGCCTTTGTTAATGGACATTCTATCCTCATGATGATTACTTTGCTGATATTGTGTCTGTTATTTATTCATATGCTGCTTTCTACCTGGTACAAAATTACGTCCGATGGCAAACTGATTGTACATTGCAGTATTTTCCCGCAAAAAGAGATTGATATTAAAGATATTACAGCCCTTGAAGCTACTGTGATGCCGGTGGCCAGTTATGCACTGTCGCTCGACCGCATCATCATTTATAAGGGGGAAGCTCAATGGCTGCTTGTTTCGCCGGTCAATAAAAAAGAGTTTGTGAAACTGCTTCGGAGCTTTAATCCGGATATTGGCGTCAGGGATACACTGATAGGGTAAAAACACACATTAACTTAGTATACTATATGAAATTAAAAATCAGTCGGAGCAAACGCAATTTCAGGTTTTGGCTGCCCCTTTTGCTTTATTCTACAGCCATTGTATTAATTTTGGCGGCATCAATATTAAGTCTGCGCTGGAATTATCTGGTTAACATTTTGTTTTTAATCGTTCCTCTTTATTTTACATTCAACGGATACCGGATAACTCCCGATAAACGATTAAACGGAAACGGTACAATCTCGATCCAGCGTATTCAGCGTATTGTAAAACGTGCCGATGGCGGTTTGGATGTTTATTATGTGCGTATGGATGGCGGACGCCTGCGTCGACGTTATTATTATCCGGCCGATGATCAGTTCTTTATTCAGAAACTAACACAAATTAATCCACATATACAACTCAATTAAATCTGATGGTATGAACTATGATGTAGCTATAATCGGCGGAGGACCTGCCGGTTACACGGCGGCTGAACGAGCAGCAGCGGCCGGACTCTCAACAATTCTTTTCGAAAAAAACGCCCTGGGTGGTGTGTGTCTGAACGAAGGTTGTATTCCGACCAAGACATTGCTTTACTCGGCTAAAGTATTTGATACGCTTAAACAGGCACATAAATATGCCGTTAAAGCTGAAAACCCGGACTACGATCTGCCAAAAATCATTGCCCGGAAAAATAAAGTGGTAAAAAAACTCACTGCCGGTATCCGCATGAAGATGAAGGCGCATGATGTTGAAGTGGTTACGGGTACAGCCCGGATAGAAGGACGTACAGATCACGGAACCATAACCATAGCTTGTAATGATGCAGTTTACGAAGCTCGTCAATTACTGCTTTGTACCGGTTCGGAAGCTGTTATTCCACCTATTCCCGGACTTGATGCAGCTCATTACTGGACCAGCCGCGAGGCTTTACAAACCAAAGAACTGCCCGCATCACTTATCATCATAGGCGGCGGTGTAATCGGGATGGAATTTGCTTCCTTCTTTAACAGTATGGGTACCGAAGTCACTGTGGTGGAAATGATGGATAAAATCCTGGGGCCGATGGATCGCGAACTCTCGGATATGCTGCAGGATGAATATGCCAAGCGGGGAGTTAAATTTTATCTTGGTTATAAAGTGGTGAGCGCCGAAGGATCAACCGTCCGGATCGAAAAGGAGGGAGAACAGCTGGAGCTGACTGCTGATAAACTGTTGCTGAGTGTGGGGCGGCGCCCGGTTATAGAGGGTTTGGGATTAGAGACTCTTTCTGTAGAGCGTTTCCGTGGCGGTTTGCTGGTCAATGAATTTATGCAAACCACAGAGCCCGGTGTTTATGCCTGTGGCGACATTACCGGATATTCGCTGTTGGCACATACAGCTGTAGGTGAAGCCGAAATAGCTGTACGGCATATGACGGGTAAAGCCCGCAAAGGTATGTCGTACAAAGCCATTCCCGCCGTAGTCTATACCAATCCTGAAATAGCCGGCGTAGGCAAAACCGAAGAGGAGCTGCAGGCCGAAAATATACTATACACCGTAAAGAAAACCCCGATGGCCTACTCCGGTCGGTTCGTGGCTGAAAATGAGCTGGGTAATGGTATCTGTAAGCTGTTGCTGAACGAACACGACGAACTGGTAGGTGCACATTTTCTGGGCAATCCGGCATCCGAGCTGGTTGTTATTGCCGGAATCGCTATCGAAAAAGGCATGACAGCCGATGAACTGGGCAGCATGATTTTTCCACATCCCACTGTTGGAGAAATTATAAAAGAGACATTGTTCGAATAAAAGCTTTATCTTTGCGATATATAATAAATAAGCGATCGCATGGATTTGTTCGAAGGATATGTAGGCATACATTTATGGGACGGACAAATAGCAGATGATATCATTTTTTCTCTGCTATTTGTTCTGTTTGTTTTATTTGCCATTATATTCAGAACGCACTGTGATTTATTTATTAAGATGTGGAAAGATGCTTTTCTGATGAAGGAGCGTACAAGTCTGTTTGATGAACGGATTCAGAAGAACGGCTGGATTTTCAGGAATTTCATGATGTTTCAGGGATTATTTCTTACCAGTATCGCTTTTGTATTTATGGGTAAATATATGGGCTGGTTCAATCCCGATACTCCGCCCCAGTTATTATTTTCTATTGGTATTACCTTGCTGATACTCTTTGTTTATTATCAGCTGAAACGTTTCAGTTTTTTTGTTTACGGTTATGTGTTTGCCGATCCTGAAAGATATATTTACTGGCGTACCGGATATAATGCTATTATGGATATCTGGGGTTTTTTACTCTATATTCCGGTTTTATGGCTCGTTTTTGTGGGTCGATATAATATCTATCCGATAATCTTATTCGGTTTACTCTATATTTTGTGTCGTTTTGTAATAATTTATAAGACTATACGAATATTTTACAATAAAAGCACTGGTTTATTGTATATAAGTTTGTACCTTTGCGGCCAAGAAATTTTACCTCTTTTATTTTTGTATGAGGGTATAAATTATTTGTATAACTTTATCGAGACGAGCACTCTATGGCATTGAATATCAAAAAATTGCTGGTGTCACAGCCGAAGCCTTCCTCTGAGAAGTCACCTTATTTCGACATTGCTCAGAAATATGGCGTCGAAATTGATTTTCGTCCTTTTATCAAAGTAGAACCGCTATCATCTAAAGAATTCAGACAACAAAAAATTTCAATTCTGGATTATACGGCTGTTATTTTTACAGCCCGTACCGCGATTGATCATTTCTTCCACCTGTGCGAAGAACTGCGTATCGCCATTCCGGAAACAATGAAATATTTCTGTATGACTGAGGCGGTAGCTGTGTATTTGCAGAAATACATTGTCTACAGAAAGCGAAAAATCTTTTACGGCCAGACTGGCAAACCTGAAGAATTGGTTACTATTATCTCGAAACATGCGAAAGAAAAATACTTAGTACCCGTATCGGATGTACATAAGGATGATTTACTGAGCAAGTTGGAAGCCAAAAAGATTAATTTTACAAAAGCGGTAATGTATCGCACAGTGAGTAATGATTTTACCGAAGAAGAAAAATTCGACTATGATATGCTGGTCTTTTTCAGTCCGTCGGGTATTTCATCATTACTGAAGAACTTTCCTAATTTCGAACAGGAAGATATCCGTATCGGATGTTTTGGCCCTACCACAGCCAAAGCGGTGAAGGATGCCGGACTTCGTTTGGATGTGGAAGCGCCTACTCCTGAAGCGCCGTCTATGACTGCTGCTCTGGATCAGTTCCTGAAAAAGGAGATTGGTAGCAAAAAAAATGGTAAATAGAAGGTTAACACTTTCGAAAGCTGAACGCCTGTCGTGGAAGCGCTATTTGGATTTATTGTTCGCTGAAGGACAATCCTTTATAGCTTTTCCACTACGGGTTGTTTTTTTACCGGTCGATGAAGCGGATTTACCGCCGGCATCGATAATGGTCAGTGTGCCCAAAAAGCGGTTTAAGCGTGCGGTTAAACGCAATGCCATAAAACGACTGGTGCGCGAAGCTTATCGTATTCATCAATACGAACTCACAGATTCGCTTACGGAAAATAAAAAGCAGGTGTTGATTGCTTTTTTATATGTGGATAATGAAATCCATCCGTTTGCGCAAATCGAAAAGTCAATGCATAAAGCATTTAGAATACTGAAAGAGAAAATCCAGTGAAACGTATACTGACATCTATCTTGTTAGTGCCGGTTTATTTCTATAAGTATTGTATCTCGCCTATGACTCCGGCATCGTGCAGATTCACGCCAACCTGCTCCGAATATGCTGTGCAGGCACTCAAAAAGCATGGACCGCTGAAAGGCTCTTTTCTTGCTGCTAAGCGTTTATCCCGCTGTCATCCCTGGGGAGGCAGTGGCTATGATCCGGTGCCCTAAACCATGAATTATTATAATTTACATACTCATTGTACTACAGATGATCATACAGTTGGTATTATCACCATTCATAATTGCCTGATTGGTCGTGATAGGCCCGACGGATTTTTAGCCTATCCCTTCTTTTCGGCCGGTATTCATCCCTGGTATATAGAGAATGTTGATAAACAGTTACAGCAATTGGAGACATTGCTCGAATCGCATGCACAATTATTACTGATTGGCGAAGCCGGACTGGATAAGCTGAAAGGAGCGGAGTTGTCGCTTCAGCAGACTGTATTTGAACGACAGATTGCTTTGTCGGAAGCATTCGAGAAACCTTTGCTGATTCACTGTGTCAAAGCCTGGGATGAGTTGCTGGCTCTGCATAAATCGATAAAGCCCCGTATGCCCTGGATTATTCACGGATTTCGCGGTTCTGCCCAATTGGCGGAGCAACTGCTTCAACATGGCTTCAGACTTTCATTCGGAACCCGTTTTCATCCCGAAGCTTTGCGCATGGCCTGGCCCGAGCATTGTTTTGCCGAAACGGATGATGCTTCAGTTTCTGTATTAACCGTTTACCGGCAAATGGCAGCAGCGCTCTCGCTTGATGAGGCAACATTGAAAGCCGAAATTGCCACAAATTTCCGACAACTCTTTACCCTTTAAGAGCACTTTTTTCTTTTCCCGCTAATTATCAGTATACTATTTTATTTGTCGATTAAAAAGTCGTACCTTTGCCACTATTCAAATCCTATAGATTATTACGATGAATTTTGTTGAAGAATTAAAATGGAGGGGCATGATTCATGATATGATGCCCGGCACAGAAGAACAATTGCAAAAAGAGATGACTTCTGCTTATGTGGGTATCGACCCGACAGCCGATTCACTGCATATCGGTCACTTGGTTAGTGTTATGATGCTGAAGCATTTTCAACGTGCCGGACATCGTCCGATTGCTTTGATTGGCGGAGCAACCGGTATGATTGGCGATCCTTCCATGAAATCGGCAGAACGTAATCTGCTGGATGAAGCCACGCTTCGTCACAATCAGGAAAGCATCGGAAAGCAGCTGGCTAAATTTCTCGATTTTGATTCGGAGGCTCCCAATGCAGCTAAATTGGTTAACAACTACGACTGGATGAAAGAATATTCATTTCTGAATTTCATCCGCGATATCGGTAAACATCTGACTGTTAATTATATGATGGCTAAAGATTCTGTTAAAAAGCGTCTGAGCTCAGAATCGAATGTCGGCATGTCGTTTACAGAATTTTCATATCAGCTTCTGCAGGGATACGATTACCTGTTTCTCTATCAGAATGAAGGCTGCCGTTTACAAATGGGTGGTTCAGACCAGTGGGGAAATATCACAACCGGAACCGAACTGATCCGTCGTAAAGCCGGTGGCGAAGCATTTGCTTTGACCTGTCCGCTAATTACCAAAGCCGATGGTGGTAAATTTGGTAAAACCGAGTCGGGCAACGTATGGTTAGATCCCCGTTATACTTCGCCTTACAAATTCTATCAGTTCTGGCTGAATGTGAGTGATGGTGATGCCGAGAAATACATTAAGATTTTCACGGATCTGACTAAAGAGGAGATCGACGTATTGGTAAAAGAGCAGGAAGCAGCACCGCATTTGCGCCCGTTACAGAAGCGTTTGGCTAAAGAGGTTACCATCATGGTGCATTCTGAAGCTGCTTATAACTCAGCTGTAGAAGCATCTTCTATACTGTTTGGTAATTCTACTTCTGAAGCATTGAAAAATCTGGACGAAGCAACATTGTTGGATGTATTTAACGGAGTTCCGCAGTTTGAAGTCTCACGCGAAGCATTTCAGGCCGGTGTTAAAGCCATTGATCTGCTTACCGAACAGGCAGCCGTATTTGCCTCGAAAGGCGAAATGCGTAAACTGGTTCAGAGTGGTGGTGTAAGCATCAATAAAGAGAAACTGGCCGATCAGGATGCCCTGATTACAGAATCGTCGTTGCTGAATAGCAAATATATTCTGGTTCAACGTGGTAAAAAGAACTATTATTTATTGATAGCAAAATAAACGGCATAAAAGTTTGCAAAGTTAAAAATAAACCCTATCTTTGCATCGCTTTAATAAATAAAGCATCGGATTGTCTCATGGTGTAATGGTAGCACTACAGTTTTTGGTACTGTCTGTCTAGGTTCGAATCCTGGTGAGACAACAGCAGATTAGGTTTTGGT
>CAMTPG010000114.1 GCA_947074335.1 uncultured Parabacteroides sp. | reverse complement strand
ATCTACACTATAGCCTACACTCTTTCCCTACACGACGCTCTTCCGATCTAAAGTAGTGCTAAACCGATTAGGAATTTTGATCCTGTTTTACGGAATCTTTTCATGAAGCTTTCTTTTTTCGGTTGTTTTGGAATTTCGATTTTATCTTCTTGTATATCTTTTAATTGTTGTTCTTTGGTTGCTGTTCTTTTTTTCAATAATTCGATTTCAGCTTGTGCTTCTTTTTCAAATTTTTCTTTTGCTGCTTGTTTTTCTTTTTCACGGATTGCTTTGATTCTTTTCATTTCTTCTTCTTGACGTTTTTTTTCTTCTTCATAGGCGATTTGTAGTTCGGCTAATCTTTGTTCTTTTCTTTCAATTTTATTTTTTTCTTTTTCAATTTTTCTTAATATTCTATTCATTTTTGTTTCCTCTTTTCAATTATTTTTTTTCTTGTTTGTTTCTTCTTCCGTTTTTGCTCACTTTGAACTTGGATTGTTAGTATGGGCCTGTCTAGGATTTCCGTTGCAGGATAAGCAGAAAGTAAATGTTTTCGATTATGAAAGTTATTATAATCACAAAGTATCAATCAATGGCATGATTGGTTACCGGTTGCGTTTTTTACCTGAAAATAAATTGTTTTACGATTTGGATCTCAAAGTGGGCTTCGGAAGCATGAAGACTACAAAAGTAACTCCCGAAGACTGGGAAATCTCTGATGTAAATCATATCTATTTGAATGAAAAAAGCAAACACGAATTTTTAGTACCCATTTCGATAACAGCCGGCATGAACTACAGGCTGACCGATAAATTTTATGTGGGATTGGGCGTGGCACCGGTTTTATATGTAAGTCCGCAAACGGTTTTCGATCTGGCTGTATCGGCCAAAGCAGGTTACCGCGTGGCAAAACATTGTGAGCTGGCGCTCACATATCAGTACGGCTGTTTCGATATACTGAAACATTTCAACAGTGGCTATGCGGCCGACGGACGCAAAGGACATATGTCGGATCTGATGCTCTCGGTTTACATTCCGTTTTAAACAAAATAAGATCAATTTTTACTAAGATCACCGTTTACCTGTTTGTCTGCCGGTCGTTGCCATAAGTTGCAACGGCCGGTCTTTTTTGTTGCCCTATGCGCTCTTGCCGGCCGAAGTACATGGAATCGGGAGGGCATTTACATGCATTTGCCTTTCGATAATTGTCAAAAGGCCTTCCGACAATTGTCCTAAGACCTTTTGATAATTGTCCTAAGGCCTTTTGATAATTATCGGAAGACCTTTTGACAATTGTCCTAAGACCTTTTGACAATTATCAAAAGGCAACCCCACTAAAAACCGGTTGAAATACAGCTGTAAACCGTGCCCCGTTTGTTGCCCTGATTTCGGTAAAAAAGCACTTTGCCGGTTATTCTTATTTTATTGTTTCGTGCAAAAGGGCGAAACAGGCGCGTTTACCGTCGGATGTGATAAATACACTTACAATCAAACGATTAAATCGCGGAGATTTAACACCGGATAAATCGGTTTATTTAGCTATTTTTTTGAGAAACGATTAAACTTTTTGCGCTGTAGTTTGTCTTATATGTAGATAGAATAAATAAGTTTTTTAAAAGGTTCATTTAATAACAAGTTTAGTTTTTAAGGTTAATATGACGTGTATTAGGTTATTTTTGTTTTTAGGGATTGTTTTCCTTACCGGAGGGCAATCCCTTTCTGCTCAAAACAAGCAGCAGGAGGCGGAGCAGAAAACGGCATGGATCAAAACACATGTCGAAGAGCGGGCGCTTACATGCGATATCCGTCAGGCACAGCCCATGCGCGGCGATCTGATTAATCTTACCACGCCCTATTCGTTCACCATCAGCGGCGATACGGTGATTTCGCATTTGCCCTATTTCGGACAGGCCTATCAGATTGCTTACGGCGGCGGCAATGGTTTGCGTTTTACCGCGAAGGTGACCGATTATAAACTGACTTACGATAAAAAAGGCACTGCCCGGTTGCAGTTTAAATGTCGTACGGCCGATGATCTGATCCGTTTCGATGTGCAAATCGGCACCAACGGGACTGTAAATATCCGTGCGCTGCCCAACAACCGGCAAAGCATTTCGTACAGAGGCACTATCGATCTGACGAAGCCCTGAATAAACGTCCCTGCCAGGTATTCCGTTCGCGGATGCGTTTGTTTACACGGGCGGTAAATTCAAAATTCTTCAAACCCCAGTCGGGCGCAATCAGCAGTGATTTAGGCGATTGCGAAACAAATCGTTCCACATAAACCGTAGGGCGCAGGCGCTCGATGAAATCGATGGCCAGATCAATGTATTCGTCTGCATCGTATAGTTTGAAATCGGCGGGCGATTCCTGGTATTCGCGCGCCATACGGGTTTGCTTAATCAGCTGCAGCTGATGCAGTTTGAGTGTGGTTACGGGCAGTGCCGAAAGGGTTTCGGCGTGTTGCAGAATCTCTTCGCGCGACTCGCCCGGCAATCCCAGAATCAGGTGTGCGCCGGTCAGAATGCCGCGGGCTGCCGTGCGGCGTATGGCATCTTCGGTCTCGGCCTGTGTATGACCGCGGTTAATGCGGAGCAGTGTTTTATCGAGCGTGCTTTCTACGCCATACTCAATCAACACAAATTTTTCGCGGGCCAGCGCCTCAAAATAATCGAGCAGCTCGTCGGGCATACAATCGGGTCGCGTACCTATTATTAATCCCGTAACGCCGGGAAAAGCCAGCGCCTCCTCGTATTTTTTGATCAGATTTGCCGTGGCATCGTAGGTATTGGTATAGGCCTGAAAATAGGCCAGGTATTTCATCTCCGGATATTTGCGTGAAAAAAAACGTACGCCGGCTTCGAGCTGTTCGGTAACCGATTGCTCGGTGTGGCAATAATCGGGACTGAATGTCTGGTTGTTGCAATAGGTGCAGCCGCCCAGTCCTTTGGTGCCGTCGCGGTTAGGACAGGTAAATCCGGCATTGACCGATATCTTCTGCACTTTGTGCGGGAAGTGCGCTTTGAGCAGGCTTCCGAAATCAAGATAGGGAGCTTCATTTTGCATGCTGCAAAAATACGACATAAACCACACATTCGGAGTGAATCGGCTCCAAATTATGATTTGTTTATCATACATTCTGTTATAATGCAATAAAATGTTATTTTTGCAGGATAAGTTTCGAAAATCTACATAATTAATAAGATACATGAAAAAATTAGGACTTGGCACTCTGCTTTCAATTGCACTGATAGGAGGCCTGCACGCTCAAAACGGGAATAAACAAGTTCAGTTAAAAGAGATTACCGACGGTAAATTCCGTCAATCCACCAATATCGGCGAAATGCGCTCTACGCCCGACGGCGAATATTATACCGCCATGAATAAGGAGCGCGATATGGTGATAAAATATGCTTATCGTACCGGCAAACCGGTGGATACGCTCTTTATTGCCGGCAAGGCACGCGAGTGTACTTTCGATAAATTCGACGGCTATTCGATCAGCGACGACGGCAATCATTTGCTGATCTGGACCGAGAGCGAACCCATTTACCGCCGCTCATCGCTGGCCAATGTATATCATTATGATGCACGTCGTAATTATGTAAAACCGGTTTCAGACACACCCGGAAAGGTGATGGTGCCTACGCTTTCGCCCGACGGACGCATGGTGGCATTTGTGAAAAACAACAACATCTGGCTGCGTAAATTCGATTTCGATACCGAGATTCAGGTAACCAAAGACGGCGAAATGAATAAGATTCTGAACGGGATTGCCGACTGGGTGTACGAAGAGGAATTTTCGGTAACAAACATGATGGCCTGGTCGCCCGACAGCGAAATACTGGCTTATGTGCGTACCGACGAAACCGAAGTGCCCGAATTCTCCATGCAGATGTATGGCAACACGCTCTATCCGGGTTATTACAATTTCAAATATCCGAAGGCAGGCGAGAAGAATGCCACTGTTTCGGTACACACGTATGATGTGATGACACGCGACACAAAGAATCTGGAAATTCCCGGCGGACCGGATTTCTACATTCCCCGCATTACTTTTACCACCAATTCGGATCAGCTGGCGGTGATGACACTGAATCGGCATCAGAATGATTTCAAAATGTATTTTGTAAATCCGAAAAGCGGTGTGGCACGCCAGGTGCTGCGCGATAATAATAAGGCCTATGTAGATTCGGAATGGCTCAATGAGATTGAGTTTTACAAAACCGGTTTTATCTATGTAAGCGAGCAGGACGGTTATGCACATATCTACTTCTATTCGCCTACAGGCGTACTGCAAAGTCAGGTTACAAAAGGCAACTGGGATGTAACACGCTTCCTGGGATATGATGAGACTACAAAAACATTCTATTTCGAATCGGCCGAAGAGAGTGCGTTGCGACGCGCTGTCTATAAAGTAGATGCGAAAGGACAAAAAACAAAACTATCGGGTGCGGCAGGTACCAACAATGCCACATTCAGTGCTAATTTTGCCTATTATGTAAATCAGTATTCGAATGCCAATACGCCGGTGGTTATTACCGTGAACGAAACCAAAGGCAATAAGGTACTGCGCACGCTGCAGGATAATGCGGCACTCAATGCCACACTGGCCGGTTATCGCTATGCTCCGAAAGAATTTATTACCGTGAATACCGCTTCGGGCAACGAACTGAATGCCTGGATGGTGAAACCGGTAGATTTTGATCCGAATAAAAAATATCCGGTGTTGATGTTCCAGTACAGCGGCCCCAACTCGCAGCAGGTGTTGGATCGATACGGGTTCGACTGGGAGCATTATCTGGCTGATAACGGAATAATTACCGTATGTGTGGATGGTCGCGGCACCGGCGCACGCGGCGAAGCTTTCCGCAAATCAACCTATCAGCGCATGGGTGTGCTCGAATCGAAAGATCAGGTGGAAGCTGCTCAGGCACTGGCTAAACTGCCTTATGTGGATAAAGATAATATGGCGATCTGGGGCTGGAGCTTCGGCGGTTACAATACGCTGATGGCGCTGAGCACAGGCAATGGTACTTTTAAAGCGGGTATTGCGGTGGCGCCTCCAACCGACTGGCGTTACTACGATACGGTTTATACCGAGCGCTTTATGCGTACTCCGCAGGAAAATGCTGCCGGCTACGATGCCACTTCGCCCATTAAACTGGCCGATCAGTTGCAGGGCAATCTGCTGCTGATTCACGGCACGGCCGATGATAATGTGCATTTTCATCAGTCGATGGATTATGCCGAAGCCCTGGTGCAGGCCGGCAAGCAGTTTGATATGCAGATTTATAAAGATCGTAATCATGGTATTTCGGGTGGCAACACACGCAATCATCTCTATACCCGGATGTCGAATTTCTTATTTGATAATCTGAAGAAATAAATGGCCGGTTATGTAAGAAAACCGGAATGGCTGAAGATCCGGTTGCGTGGCAACGAGAAGTTTACGCATACGAAGCATGTAGTCGAATCGCATGGTCTACATACGATCTGCACCAGCGGTAAATGTCCGAATCTGGGCGAATGCTGGGGCAGAGGAACGGCTACTTTTATGATTGGCGGCGAGATTTGTACCCGTTCGTGCCGGTTTTGCAATACGCTGACCGGCAAACCGTTGCCGCTCGATCCCGACGAACCCGAAAAGGTGGCCGAAAGTATCCGGCTGATGCAGCTGCGCCATGCGGTGATTACTTCGGTAGACCGCGACGATCTGCCGGATCTGGGTTCGGAGCACTGGGTGAAAACCATTGAAGCGGTTCGCCGCGTTTGTCCGGAAACGACACTCGAAGTGCTGGTGCCCGATTTTCAGGGACGCAACGAATTGATTGATCCGGTGGTGGCGGCAGCACCGGATATTATTTCGCACAATATGGAAACCATACGCCGACTTACGCCCGGTGTGCGCAGTGCCGCGCGGTATGATGTGAGTCTGCAGGTGTTGCAACGTATTGCTTCGCAGGGTGTTGTGGCCAAAACGGGCATCATGGCCGGTCTGGGAGAAACCGTGGATGAGGTGCATGAGCTGATGGATGATGTATTGCAGACAGGCGCTTCTGTTTTAACAATCGGACAATATCTGCAGCCTTCCCGCAAAAATATTCCGGTGAGTGCCTACATTACCCCCGAACAATTCGAAGCGTATCGCAAAACCGCACTGGAAAAGGGTTTCAGACAGGTGGAAAGTGCGCCGTTGGTGCGTTCTTCGTATCATGCGGAAAAACATATATGTTAAAAATGTAATTTTTTTAAGATCGTAAAAACATTTTTTGTTAACTTTATGTTATAAGGGCATAAGGGGAAAGAGGAATTTTTTTATGGAAAAGATTAACAAGAGCCTGACCAACCAGGCTGTCGGCCTGCTGCCGTTATTGTTTTTTATGATTATGTGTAATTACATCAATTACATGTTGTCATTAATTTTGGGTTGCTGTTCAAGTCTGATATGTTTTTTTATGTTTCAGGAGCTGAGAAAAGAAAATATATATCAACTGCTGTTAATACCTACAGGCATTACATTTCTGATATTCTCTGTATTTTTCTCATTCAGATCGGAGTCGCCATTGTACAATTACACTTCGCTGATCATGGAGATTTTGCTCGTAATTGTAATCGCTTCCTTCAATCTGCTGAAACGGCCCATTTATAAATGGGTGCGCAATTCGGAACTGACGAAACTGAAACATGCCACATTGCGCGTCTCTTTCAAAGAGTTTTATTTTTCGCTCAATGTATTGCAGTACCTGTTTATTATTCATCTGTCGTTTGTTACGATATTCTGTTTTTTATCGGCAGGCATTGAAAATATACATTTCCGTCATTTTGTAATCAGAGAGTTTATCCCGATGCTTGTTCTGGGATTTGTCTTGTTCGAACAGGTGCGGATGAAGATGATGCGTTCGAAGCTGAAGAAGGAAATGTGGCTGCCGGTACTCAATAAAAAAGGAAAGGTGATTGGTTGCATTGCCCGCTCGGTGAGTCGTTCCACTTCCAAAAAATATTATCATCCCGTAGTACGCGTGGCCGTGGTGTATAACGGCATGCTCTATCTGTCGGATCGCGAAAGAGATGCCTATATTTCGCCCGAGGCGATAGATTATCCCTATCACGGCTATGTGGCATTTCGCAAAAGTCTGGAAAAAACCATTCACGAACTTACCTGCATTGATCTGGAAAAACAGCAGAAACCGCATTTTAGTCCGATGCTGAATTACACGTTCGAAAACGACAAAGTGAAACACATGGTCAATCTCTATGTGCTGATTATCCGTTCCGAAAGTATGATGAATGCCGTGAAACGCGATAACGGCAAGCTTTGGACAGCCCGCCAGATCGAGGATAATCTGGGCAAAGGATTATTCAGCGAATATTTCGAACAGGAATTTAATTACCTGCAGCAGACTGTGCTGCTGGCCGAAAATTACAAACAGATGTACAAATCGGGAGCGAAGGCTGAGGCCTGATGGATCGTGTATATCGGTTTATTTCCTTTGGTTTCGGATTGGTTTCGGCTTCGGTTTGGCAGACTACGCGCTTTTGATGTTTAACGTTTACCCAGTTCAATAACCTCCAGCTCTTTAATATTTGTGCCGTCAATCACAAAGCGCAGCAATGTACGCACCTGATGAAAGCCGCTTTTTCCGGCTGCACCGGGATTCATGTGCAAACACGATAACGACTCATCATACATCACTTTCAGAATGTGCGAATGGCCGGCAATGAAAAGGTTCGGTTTTTCATCATACAGGGTTTTGCGGATTTCGGGATTATATCTGCCCGGATAACCACCGATATGTGTCATCATCACCTGCACACCTTCGGCTTTGAAGCAGGCAATTTTGGGGTATTGCAGGCGAAGTGCCTGTCCGTCAATGTTTCC
>CAMTPG010000113.1 GCA_947074335.1 uncultured Parabacteroides sp. | reverse complement strand
GATAAATTCACCATAAACGGGAGAATGATAACGCCAATTACCAGTCTCATTGCGCCGGACATCTTCTAATACCTGCATTTGGCCGGCAAAAAATAACGGAGCTTCCAGATGTGCTGCACGTTTACGGAAAACATCGGCAACATCGTCTGCTTCACACTCACCTATCAGAGCCGGAATATGAGGTTTGATGATACCGGCCTTTTCGAAAGCGATTTCGGTCAATTTATGACCCAGAAACTGTGTATGATCGAAACTGATATTCGTAATAATACTTAATATCGGAGTTATAATATTAGTGCTATCAAGTCTGCCGCCCATACCGGTCTCGATAATGGCAAAATCTACCTTCATTTCACGAAACCAGGCAAAAGCCATGGTAGAAGTGAGTTCAAAGAATGAAGGGCGAAGCGGCTCAAAGGTTTTGCGGTATTTTTCGACAAAATCGATCACAAAATCTTTGGATATCATACTTCCGTTTACACGGATACGTTCTCTGAAATCGATAAGATGAGGCGAAGTGAATAATCCGGTTTTATAACCGGCTTTTTGTAAAACCGCAGCCAGTAAATGACTGACTGAACCTTTTCCATTTGTTCCGGCCACATGAATAGCAGGATAAGCCTGTTGTGGATTATCCAGTAGGTTTGCTAAAGCAATACTTGTATCCAGCCCCGGTTTATAAGCAGAAGCACCCTGATTCTGAAAAACGGGAATGCTGGTATAAAGATATTGAAGTGTTTCTTCGTAAGTCATGCTTTACCTGTATTTAAGTTTCGCAAATGTAAATACAAATATTGTAAAGCTAAAGTAATTTTAAATGGAAATTAACAGAAAAAGAGGTTTGATAAACACTTTATGATAAAATTATGATATATGATTCAATTATTAAACACAATGAAACCGTTTAGATAACTTGTGAACAGAATCCATAATAAATAAGGAATCATAAGCGCGGTACATATTTTTTTCTCTGAATAAACTCTGAGCATATAGGTGATAACCAGCAAATCCAAAACAAGAATAGTTATAAACCCGTAAAGTGGATTTTGGAAATAATAAAACATGATATTCCAGGTAAATACACATAATAATTGCAGAGCGAAAAGAAAAGATAATGAAATGCGATGTTTCGAATTGGATAAAAACAGAATTGCTTCAGCCCATCCCATCAAAATGTAATTGATAGTCCAGATAATATGAAATGCCAGTCGGGGTGGTGTAAGTGGCGATTTATAAAGCAAGGGATACCATTCGTAAAGAGCTTCGGCCTGAAAATAATTACCGGCAATCTCTACAATAATACATATCCAGATGGATATCATGGTAATAAAGTATTTTCGCATCATTATGCTATGAGTCGTCTATTTTAATATTATAACAACCTTGTCGGAGTTATGTTCTTTTTTTATAAGCTTTATTATTATTAAGCATTTAAAACGTTTCAAATGAAACGTTTTTATTTCAACAAATCCGGACGCAGTCGGGCTGTACGTTCCTGAGCCTGATGTAAACGCCATTCTTCGATTTTTCGTTGATGTCCTGATAATAAAACATCCGGAACTTTCCAGCCATTGTATTCGGCAGGACGTGTATAAACGGGAGGAGCCAACAAATTATCCTGAAAAGAATCGGATAAAGCACTTTGTTCATCACCGATCACACCCGGAATTAACCGGACTATGGCGTCCGAAATAACAGCAGCAGCAAGTTCGCCACCGGTAAGCACATAATCACCAATGGAGATTTCTTTGGTAATCAGATGCTCACGAATGCGATAATCAATTCCTTTATAATGTCCGCAAAGAATAATAAGATTATTGAGCATTGACATGCTGTTTGCCATAGGCTGATTGAGCGTTTCACCATCAGGAGATGTGTAAATTACTTCGTCATAAGTGCGTTGATTTTTTAACGTGCTGATTGCGCGATCAATAGGTTCAATCTGCATAACCATACCCGCTTCGCCTCCAAATGGATAATCGTCAACCCGACGCCATTTGTCGTTTGTATAATCACGCAGATTATGTAGATGAATTTCTGCGAGTCCTTTATCCTGTGCCCGTTTCAAAATGGAACAATTTACCATTCCTTCTATCATTTCGGGTAAAACGGTTAAAATATCAATGCGCATTTGTTTTTTGTTTTTGTTTAACGGATTGAATGTGCAAAGATAATGAAAAAGCAATGGATAAGAAATTCATCAGTTCAGAATATTATTTATCTTCATCATCCGGATGCAACGGATATTGTTTATTACGTAAACACACAATGCCAAAAGCAACTAATATATAGATAGTTGTTGCGATAAACAGATATAAAAATCCATTTTCAAGCAGGCGTCGTTTATAGAAAAACGAAACAGTGCCTACCGAAATATAGAAGAGCACTATGCCTATTAATGCAGGTTTTAAATATTTCATATCTGTAATAAATAATATACTAAATGAATGTTTTCTTCTATAACATAACCTGTATCGGGATTGTTTAGATTAAATATTGAAAAACAAATATTAAAAATAGAGTAGTAGTGTGTGAAATTATTAAGCGATTGAATCAGTGTATGTTAGAAAATGGTTTGATTATCGTCTGTTTTTCGAATTTGCAATATTACAAAGAGAGTTCCGGGCAGTGCTATTACCAAAGCCATGATTAATAAAGCGGTTTTAAGTGAATAGGCATCGTTCAGCCATCCGATAAAAGGAGCAACAAGAGCAAAAATCAGACGGATAACAAAATTTCGGATCGAAAGTACCGTAGCACGCATTTCCGAAAATGTCATCTGATTGATATAACCTTTCAATATCGGCGTGGCAAAACCACGTACAATATAAAATAATAATAAAATGATCAAACCCGCATATGAAAGATTAAAAGCTAATGCGACATAACCACCTGTGATAAAAACAAGGATAACGATGCTCATCCGGTTGAAACCAAGATAGCGATCTATTTTATCAGAGGCGAGTGCGGCAATTCCGACTGTAAGATTCAATATAGTCCATACAATACCATACCAGCTGACAGGTGTTTCCAAATACATTAAAACAGGCTGTACAAACCAGGCCATGGTTAATGTGGCAGCTCCAATAACACCCGAATACATGATGTTGTAACAGAGTTTCTTATTCGTTATCAATGAGTATTTTATGATTTTATGAATTTCGTATAACGGTTTTTCTATTTTACGTTTTACATTCACTTCGCGAAGTACAAAGGCAGCCGGAATACCGATAGATGCAATAAAGACCTGGCCATAAAAAGGAAATCGTAAAGAATAAACAGCTAATAATCCGCCTAAAATGCCTGCAATTGCTTCAGCAAAATTTCCAATCATGGTAATCCGCCCTTCATAACGCAGATAGAGTTGTTCCTGGCGGGCAGCTACAGTTGTATCATACAAAAGGGCAGAATCAGCTCCGTTAACCAGGGTTTGTCCGATACCCAACAATAACTCTGCTATCAGAAATGCACCAAAAGAGCCGGTAAAAGAATAACAGAGATAACCAAAAAAGAAAAGCAGACATCCGCTTATCAGGCAATTACGGCGTCCCCACACATCAGCCAGATAGCCGGATGGAATTTCGAGTGTAACGGCAGCGATCGAATAAGCGCTTTTTAAGATGAAAACATCCTGTAATCCTAATCCGTGATCTTCGTAAAAAAGTACGATAATCGGCATTACAAGCGAAAACCACTTGGAAAGTTTAATAAAGTAGAGTGCCAGGATATTTCTTCTCATGGCACAAAAATACAAAAAACAGACAGATTTTAACGGATTTACAGGGTTATCTTGTACGTTGATCAATCAATGTAGCCACGGCTGCATCGCCAGTTACATTGACTGAAGTTCGCAACATATCCAACGGTCTGTCGATGCCCAGAATCAAAGCCAGTCCTTCAGCCGGGATACCTACGGAAGTAAGTACCATGGTCAGAATAACATAACTGCCGCCCGGAATGGCCGGTGTACCGATTGATGACAGAATTGTCATGGCTACAACTGTGAGTAGTTGAATGAAACTCAATTCAATTCCCAGCACCTGGGCGATGAAAAGAATGGCAATCGACTGATAGCAGGAAGTGCCGTCCATATTTATGGTGGTGCCTACCGGTAAAACAAAAGAACTTACTTCCTGCGATACACCCAGATCACGCTCTACCGTCTCCATCGTTACGGGAAGTGTGGCTGCACTGCTGCTGGTAGTAAATCCGAAAAGCTGTACAGGATAAAGTGTTTTAATAAATTTCTTAATATTTATGGTAGTAAAGAAATGAATCAGCGAAGGATAGAAAAGCAATAACAGAATAAACATGGCAAAGATTACGGTCAGTGCATAAATACCCAGCGCGCTGAAGATGCTGGCATCGCCGTTAAAATCAATAACCAAACCGGCCATCAGAGCCGCTACGCCCCACGGCGCAAATTTAATAATATAATCCACCATACACAGAATAATATCATTCAGACTGTCGATAATCCGGATTACAGGTTCTACTTTTTGAGGTGGCAGACTGAGTGCGGCAATTCCGAAAAACAGAGCAAAAAAGATTACCTGCAACATTTTCGAATTATCCGAAGCAGCACTCACCACATTATTAGGTACAATATCGAAGAGGAAACGAAGCGGTCCCTGATCCTGGGTAGAAAAAGCCTCTTCTTTTTTCTGTTCAATCACCGATTGATACTCGATCTGTAAATGCGAAACCTGATCACGGTTTACATAATTTCCGGGCTTAATAATTAATCCCAGACATAGTCCGATTACAACCGCCACAACCGTTGTACCCATATAAATCAAAATGGTTTTTCCGCCGATACGCGAAAGCCGGCTGATATCTTTTAATCCCGTCACACCTTTAATCAGCGAAATCAGTACCAGCGGAATAGCAATTAACTGCAGCAGCCGGATAAAAAGTTGTCCCCAGGGTTTTATCCAGTTGTTAACAAATAATCCGCCATTCAGACGGATTGCAACAAAACCAATTAAAATGCCGGCAATCATGCCGATAAGGATTTGCAGGTAGAGCGGAATAGTTATTTTCGTTTTAAAAATAGTCATATCGGGTTGTAATAGATTTTTAAGCAAAATGATTTTTCTGCGAGCAAATGTAATCAAAATGTATAGATTATTATCAAAAAATGAAATAAAATATCATTGAATATCGTGATTTGATGATTTTATATCAATATTCGTTTAAATCCGAAATCTAAATTATAATAGCATTTTTTTAATAATCATGATTTTTATACAAGTATACAGAAATTTCTCCATATATAAAAACTGAAAACAAAATACCCGGTTGAACAATTGATGGTATCTGTTGTTTATTGATTTTATAAATGCATAATCGGTTATTGATCAGTAATATTAATCATAATGAAAAAGATATTCGCAATTGTATTTCTGCTAAGTTGTCAGATGATTAGTGCTCAGGATATATTGGGTAAATGGATAACTTATGATGATGAAACTAAAAAGCCAAAATCAGAAGTTGAATTTTATGAAAAGGAGGGCAGATATTTTGCAAAAATCATTACGCTTTATAATTTATCGGAAGGTGTAAATCCTGCAACAGCTGTTTGCGATAAATGTAAAGGTGATAAAAAGGATAAACCCTTAATCGGTTTGAATATTGTAGAAGATATGGTAAAAAAAGGAGATGAATATAAAGAGGGAAAAATAACAGATCCCAAAAATGGTAAATCATATAATTGTTCCATCAAAATTGATCCAAAAGATCCAAATACATTAATTGTAAAGGGTTCAATAGGTCCCTTTAGCAGGGCACAATATTGGAAAAGACCTGAATAAGATACAGATGTTATGGAATAATCTCTTTTTGAACAGAAATAAACTCATAAGTTGTAACTCTTTTTTCGTATATATTATTAAATAATGTAATCTTTATGTTATTATACTGTAACATGAGAACGGCACTTTTGCAGTGTAAAATTTAATAATTAGAGAGATGAATTTCAAATTGATTTTAATGACATTATTAGTTTTTCCCTATTGTGCTAAAGCTAATCAAATTTTGCCTGACGAAAATAAAAATGAATTAACCGTGATAAAAATAAAGCCGGTCTGGTCTGATCCGGTTACAGCAAAATCCGAAATTGAAATACCGGATTCTGTGGAAGTTGAATTTTTCTGGGAATTTTATCTGGCATTGAAAGAACCTACTGTTTCCGAACTGGCTGATGGTGCAAACTTTAAATTTGGTCAGGAAGCCGGTTGTTTATATAATCTTTTTATGGCGATTTATGTAGTACGCGAAGAGGTTGTTTCCGGCGATCCTACACGTCGTACAGTGATTCGGAAACCTGCTTTATACAATGCGGTTCGTACGGTGGAAAAAGAATTAAGCAAAGAGCTGAAAAATGGTAAAACCACTCCGGATGAAGCTGCAAAACAATTTATACAAATACTTAAAACAGCCATAGCGGCATTCGATTCGGATAGTGAATCATTCGAACAATCATTATACGATTCTCGCAAAGATATCAATCAAATTAAAACGCTGTTTTATCGGGTGAATATTCGCGAGATTTGATCAGATAATCAATTACATAAATCATTAATAATTAAGTATCAGGATAGAAACGATAAGTTTTTATCCGGAAGGCCTGTTGCCTTTAAAATCGAAAAATAACTACTAACAAATTGTTTATGAACAGTAAATTTTACTCCTTGGTTTGTGCTTCATTGCTAAGCACATCAATTGTAGCACAAACTGAAAGAGTTTCCGGAAATGTATCTGATAAACTGGGTCCAGTTGCGGGAGCAACCGTTCAGGTTAAAGGTTCAATTCAGGGAACTATTACGGATATGGATGGAAATTACAGCCTTGAAGCTCTTCCGTCGGATATCCTTGTCTTTTCATTCATTGGTTATTCTTCCGAAGAAGAACCGGTTGGTAACCGGAAAGTGATCAATATTGAGCTTCGGGATGATGTGAAACTCATTGACGAAGTAGTGGTTACCGCCATTGGTATTAAACAGCAAAAAAAGAAAATCGGTTATACAACCCAGCAGATTTCGGGCGAAACTTTAACGGCAACACCCAGTCTGAATGTGGGATCAGCACTTTCCGGACAGGTAGCCGGACTGATGGTGGCCAATCCGACCGGATTATTTCAGGCGCCGAGTTTTAAACTGCGCGGCAACACTCCGCTGATCGTGGTAGATGGTATACCGGCAGAAACGGATTTCTTTGATATCTCCGGCGAAAATATAGAAAGTATCAATGTATTAAAGGGTACAGCCGCATCGGCACTCTACGGATCACGCGGTAAAAACGGTGCTATCCTGATTACCAGCAAAACTGCCAAAAAAGAAGGCGTAGAAATCTATTTCTCTTCCAATAATATGATCAGTGCCGGTTTTGCCGTTTTACCCGAAACGCAAAGTCAATACGGCAGCGGTTCGAACGGCAAATACGAATTCTGGGATGGTGCCGACGGCGGAATTTCGGATGGCGATATGACCTGGGGACCAAAATTAAACAGCGGCCTCAAAATTGCCCAGTGGAACAGTCCGATACGTGATAAAGTAACCGGCGATGTAATCCCCTGGTGGGGCGATGTAAAAAACACACAATATGATGATAAATCACGTTATGAGCGAGTTCCCATCGACTGGGTTTCGCACAACAACCTGAATGATTTTCTGGAAACAGGCTTTGTAACCAACAACAATATATCCATTGCCTATAAAGGCGAAAAAGCACGCTACTTCCTTACCGGGCAGTATGCTTATCAGAAAGGGCAGGTTCCCTCCACGAAAGTTCACACCGGAGGTTTAAATTTTGCCGCCACGTTCGATCTGGCGCGGAATCTGCAGTTAGATGCCAACCTTTCTTACAATAAAGT
>CAMTPG010000112.1 GCA_947074335.1 uncultured Parabacteroides sp. | reverse complement strand
GCATTTGCCTTTCGATAATTGTCAAAAGGCCTTCCGACAATTGTCAAAAGGTCTTACGATAATTATCAAAAGGTCTTCCGACAATTGTCAAAAGGCCTTCCGACAATTATCAAAAGGTCTTTTGATAATTATCAAAAGGCAATGTCATCAACAATCGGTTTTCAGAACCATTTAATACGTCTGAAAATATAGAAGGATAAACCCGAAAGTAAGAGCGAAACAATGACGATCAGCGTAAAGGCATAAGGCAGCTCTTCGCCGGCCACGGGCACGTTCATGCCGTAAAAACTGGCAATCAGCGTGGGCACCATCAGAATGATCGAAATGGAAGTCATTCGTTTCATGATCGTATTTACATTATTGGAGATGATCGAGGCAAAAGCGTCCATCGTGCCGGTAAGGATATCGCTGTAGATATTGACCGTATGATGTGCCTGTTTCAGTTCGATGTCCACATCTTCGAGCAGCTCTTTATCCACATATTCCGGCTCCTGGAAAATGTTTTGCAGGCGGGTAAGCATCACTTCGTTGCCGCGAATGGAGGTGTTGAAGTACACCAGACTTTTCTCCAGTTTCATCAAACGCAGCAGGTCTTCGTTGCGGATACTCTTTTCCAGCGCCTTTTCGGCCAGTGTAATTTCGTTGTTGATCTGTTTCAGGTATTTCAGAAACCAGACCGCCGAGGAGTGGATGAGGCGAAGTATCAGTTCGTATTTGTTTTTGATATTCAGCTCTTTGCGGTGTGTGTAATGGATGAAATCGGGAATCAGCTCGGTTTGCTGATAACAAACCGAAATAATGATATCGCCATTGGTCATAATGCCCAGCGGCACAGTGCCAAACGGAATATCGCCATCCTGTTTCAGCAACGGGATACGAATGATGGTGAGCAGCCAGTTTCCCTCAAATTCAATGCGGGGGCGCTCATTAATATCAGCAATATCACTTAAAAAAGATTCGGGAACATGGAATCGTTCAGTCAGAAAACGGATATCATCCGCAGTAGGGCATTCTACATTCACCCAGCAGTTCGGAAGCCATTTGTCGGTTTTCACAAACCCGGCTTCACAATAAAGAAAACTTCTCATTATTGCCTCCTTTCGTTCTGTTTAAAACGTACAGAGGCAGTGTTGGCGCGCTCTGTTACGTCAATGATTGATTTTGTTTATTTTCTCGCGGTATACTGTCGTCCATAATTAGGAAATTACTTTTTACGGCCGCAAAGGTACAAAAATTCCGCATTTATGCATACCTTGTAGCTGTTTTAAAATAATAAAAACGAATGGCAAAAATATTATTGGTTGAAGATGAGGTGAATATTGCCTCATTTATTGAACGCGGATTGCGTGAGTCTGGGCACGAAGTGCGTGTGGCTTATCATGGCGATGAGGCGCGCGAGGCTTTGCAATCTGAAGTTTTCGAATTACTGATACTCGATATTATACTGCCCAAAGGAAACGGTTTGCAGATTTGTCGCGATTATAGAAGGCAACAGGGTTATGCCACGCCGGTAATTATGCTCACCGCTCTGGGTACAACGGATGATATTGTGGGCGGACTGGATGCCGGAGCCGACGATTATCTGGTAAAACCATTTAGTTTCCAAGAGCTTGAAGCACGTCTGAAGGCATTGCTTCGCCGAAGTCTGACCCGGCAGGAAGCCGATTCGGTGATGCGTTGTGGCGATCTCACCCTCGATCCGTCGGGTCATCGTGCCCTGCGCGGCGATGTAGCAATTGATCTTACTGTGCGCGAATACCGCTTGTTGGAATATTTTATGCAGCATCAGGGCATTGCATTGAGCCGGCTTACGTTGTTACGCGATGTGTGGGATAAGAATTTTGATACCAATACGAATGTGGTTGATGTGTATGTAAATTATCTGCGTACCAAAATAGATAAAGATTACAAACACAAGTTGTTGCATACAGTTGTGGGTGTAGGATATATGCTTGAAGCCTGATGAAAACGGGAACGAAGATAGCTCTTTTTTATTCCGGAATCACCTTGGGCGTGATTGCGGTTGTTATCTTTTTGTTTTATTGGGTGGCAACCGGTTATATGAATAATCTCTATTATTCGTATCTGGCCGAAAAGGCTTGGGTCACTGCTCAAAAGTATTGGGAGAAAGATGAAGTATCCGACGAAGATTATGCCCGTATCCAGCAGCATTACGACGAAACCATGCCGGTTGCTACCGAAATCCTGCTCAATGCCGACAGTGTGCAAACTACCCGCGATTCGTTGCGGCTCTATCTTACCGAAACAGAAATTAAACAATTATATACCGGAAAACCTCTTCGTATCAATCATAATGATCTGTTTGGTGCCGCACTTTATTACCCTGACAATGAAGGTAATTTTATTGTATTGGTGCTTTCGGCCAATAAATACGGAGTCGAAATTCAGCAACGAATGGCGTGGATGTTGCTCGGTTTATTTCTGATCAGCGGTATATTGATCTATTTTGTGGGTCGTCTGTATGCAACTCGTATGATAGATCGCATTGATGCGGCTTACCAAAGCGAAAAATCATTTATCAGCAATGCCTCGCACGAATTAAATAATCCGTTAACGGCCATCCGCGGCGAATGCGAAATCAGTTTAATGAAGGAGCGCTCGCCGTCCGAATATCAGGCAGCTTTGAAGCGCATCGAAACCGAAGCAAACCGCATTACTCAACTGATGAAAAATCTGCTGTTTCTTTCGCGTGGTGATAATGAAATTTTATCAAGTGCCGTAGAAGAGATATCGCTGGCCGATTTTCTGATGCAGTTTGCCGACGGGCGTGTAAGTTTTCAGACCGATCACTTTGCCTATACCATTCAGGCAAATCCTTATTTGTTGAAGATTGCCATTGGAAATCTGATTAATAATGCCTGTAAATATTCGGGAGATAAACCGGTTGAGATGCGTCTCAGAGGCGGGATATTAACGATTGAAGATCAGGGCATTGGTATTCCTGCTGAAGAATTGTTGCGCATTCATCAACCATTCTATCGGGCTTCGAATGCGCGCGGATTTTCGGGTAATGGAATCGGACTTAGTCTGGCTATGCGTATTCTGCATAGTTATAAAGCTGAAGTACAATTTGTATCCGAACCCGGAAAAGGAACCCGGGTCTCTATTATTTTCCCTTAAAACAGATAAACTTTTACGGATTGCTCTTTGTTATTTTAATACGAGTAAGATAGCGGCTGAGATGAATTCTCGCAGTCTTCGATCCCGCTGATTTTTCGTATTGAGTACGAGGAGGAGGGCGAATATTTCGCTACCAAAAGAGTCGTATTAAGCCGACCAGGATGTATTGGCCCGTCTGCTTTTTAATGATTAACTCTTAATAGGGTATGCAATATTAAGTTTATATCGCTGATTTATTATACTTATTTTTGGCCATTGTACGGTGTGAACCGTGCAATGGTTTTTTTATGGGATACTACGACTTCCCGGGTTTATTTTGTGGCGCTATTAACCGGCTTCATGGTATAACGGCGCGGATAATTAAAAGCAATAGCCAGCAATGCACCGGCGCCCAGCAAATAGGGATAATAGAGATATTGCATGATTTCGATTGGCGAAACGCCACTCAGGCCGGCTGCCATTAAAAGCTGGGCACCATAAGGAATGATGCCTTGCACAAAACAGGAGAAAATATCCAGCAAACTGGCACTGCGGCGCGGATCAATACGGAAACGTTCAGAGATATCGCGTGCAATCGGTCCTGCCATAATCAATGCAATGGTATTATTTGCCGTACAAACATTGGCAAAAGCCACTAATGCAGCAATGCTCAACTCGGCGGCGCGGGTTGAACGAATATGTTGCGTTAGTTTCTGAATCAGCCAGTCGATGCCGCCATTAAAGCGAATCATCTCCAACATACCACCGGCCAACAGCGTTACAATAATCAATTCGCCCATTTGTGTGATACCGGTTCCCATGGATGCATTCCAGCCCCAAATATCAAAACTGCCGGTGAAGAGTCCGACAAGTCCCGAAAAGATTGTGCCCATCAATAACACGAGCATCACATTTACACCACATACAGCAGTAATCAGCACTGCCAGATAAGGCAAAACTTTCAGCCATTCGATCGGACCTACTACATAAGCAGATTCGATGCCCGATCCGATCCAGATATAAATCAATCCGGTAACAATAGCTACCGGCAGCGCAATGCGGATATTTACTTTGAATTTATCGCTCATATTGCAACCTTGTGTACGGGTTGCAACAATAGTTGTATCCGAAATAAATGAAAGATTATCGCCAAACATGGCACCGCTCACAACAACACCAAGCATTAATGCCACCGGCAAATCGGCTTTGGATGCAATGCCGACAGCCACCGGAGCCAGTGCCACAATGGTGCCAACCGAAGTGCCAACCGATAAAGAGATAAAACAGGCAGCAATAAATATGCCTGCAGCCAGTAATTGTTCGGGCAAAACAGACATGGCCAGATTTACCGTGGCATCGACAGCGCCCATCGATTTAGCGGTTTGTGCAAAGGCGCCGGCCAGAATAAAGATGATTACCATCAGCATCAGGTTGCTGTTAGCTGCACCGCGACAGAATTGTTCGATGCGGTTATTCAGCTTCCCGCCTTTCGAAATGGCTATAGCCACAACCGACGAAAGCACAAAAGCCACTGTAATGGGCATCTTATAAAAATCGCCGGCGGCAATAGAAACCACCAGATACGATAACAGAAAAACGGCCAGCGGGATCAGTGCCCAGGGATTTGGTGTATGATGAAAATCGGGTTTAGCGGATGAACTCATGAAATTTGTTTTATAATTAGAACGAGAAACGCAATGCAATGCGTACACCGTTTTTCTTGATATCGGGATGATTCAGATAGGTCAGACGGCGATAATAATCAACACGCAAAATCTTGAATATATTTTCCAATCCCACACTGGCTTCCATATAGGGTGTGCTTCCCAAAGCCTGTGTGCCTTCAGGGAAAATATACAAATCGGAAGTTTTTGAAGGATTATTTTTATCCGTCAGTCCGCCATATACCATATTAAATGAAACCACTTCGCGCAAACGCATAAATTTAATCAGCGGCACACGATTCAGGATCCATCCTTTCAGGTAATAGGTGGCATTAAATGTCACATAATGATCAGCCACAAACTCCATGGCATTCATCAGATGGAATGCTTCGGGCTGAATGGTTACCGACTGGTTGGTATTGGGCATAATCAGCAGCGGGAAAGGTACTTTATCCCAAACCAGTCCGCCTTTAACCTGTGCATCAATATGTCCGAACGAAGAGAGCCAGATGCGTTTTTCGGCACTGGCCTCGGTACGGTTATAATTGAAATCGCCGCCCAGAACGCCTTTGATGCCCATGCGGTGTGAGAGTTTGAAAACCGGCGCATCTTTGGAGAGATTGAATACCGATTCTTTACCGGCACGACCGCCATAAGCACGTTCGCCGGGAGCAAAACGCAATTGGGTTCCGAGTTCAGAGACGGTGAAATCTTTGATGCGGAAGAGTTTTCCGGCTTCGTTTCGCTCAATATATTGCAGCGTACCTGCCGCTTCATTGTTCTGATTCATCGCCCACGATTTCCAGGATAATCCGTTAAGCCATTCTTTTTCATACTGAAGCATGGTTTTGCGGATGTATTGCATTTTACGAACCGGTTCGCCTACTTTCCAGGTTACAAAGATATTATCTTTGCTGGTATAGAGGAAATCCTGTCCGGGCGTATACAAATCGTATTCCTGAATGGCCGAAAGATTATTGATCGGATGTTCGCCGGCGTGATATTCTTTTTTGTTGAAACTGTAGGTCAATGTGGCGTTGTATTTGAATTTACGGTCGTTTGTACCGTACGCCAGATAACCGCTTCCAAACCAATGCGGACTCAGATTGGCGGTTGTCATTCCGCCCACACGCAGGCGCAGACCTTCCAACCGGTTGGTACTCAGTGTGGTATTCATTGGACCGAAATCAAATTTGGTCAGTTTCTTATCATCATTGGTCGGAATATAGCCGGTAATCAGAATCTCGGCCGTTTTAATAATGGCATTGAAGGCCGGCACACGCCGAAGCTGCGCCAACAGATCTTTCAGTGCATCTTCTTTCTCCTTTAGCGGAATCGGACGGTTGTTTATCCAAAACGAATCGGTCTGAATCGTGGCATCGGGCAAAGTGATGGTGCGGCCGAGCGTGGAGAAAATCGAATCGGGATTCTGTATGTTGAAATTATAATCTTCGTAGGTCCTGAGCTGATGCGCAAAGAGCTTTTGCGATCCTTTTATCACCTGGAAATTTGCATAGGTATTTTCAGTTTGAACAGCCCATGTGCTGTCGGGCAACTGAATATATTCCTGCTCCACACGCATGCGTTCCACCCAGTTCAGGTTAATGTGAGTCGGCGTATCCAGTGTCACTTTTTTAACGGCATAACGACCGTCAAGTGTAATATATAATCTTCCGGTAAATCCGTAACTTTCACTGTTTGATGGTACAAACGCCAGGTCCACACAGCGATCATTGCCAATATCCACGGTATCCATGATATAATAATGGTAGTAAGTTGTGGCCAGTGTGGAAGAGAGCGGACTGACAAATTTATTCAGCAGAATAGTGATATTATTATCGAAGATATTCACACTCTTGAAAATCTCTTCCAGATTCGAAGTGATGCCGCCGCCATCGTCGAGCCCTTTATCCACGCCCTGCTGTCGCTTGGCTTTGATAAATGATTTTTCCGATTTCGGACTTTTCCGGTAATACAATTCGGATAAGGTTTCGCGCACTGAAACGGTAAGAATCGGTTTGCCGTTAAATTCGGAAGTGTCCATGTAATTCTTGATGAAATTGAATTTGCGCATGAACTTATTCTTCTCCAGATTGGGGTTGAAATCATCGAGCGAAAGACTGAGTTTTTCGTAGATCTCTACCGAATATTGCTCTTTGGCTTCGATGCGGTTATCATTTTTGTGTGCAATAACCTGGCGAATCAGTTCGACAGCCGGATTATCTTTGCGGGTATATTTTTCGCGTTTGGGTTTTACCACAACTTCCGAGATTTCGAAAGCCGTAGGTTTCAATTCAATTACCAGATCTTTGTTTGTTTGTCCGGGTTTCAGTTCAATGGTTTCGGTATCGTAACCCAGCGAGGCTGCAGCCAGTTTGGTATAACCTTTATCATTCTGTATTGAAAAAAGACCTTCATCGTCTGTCATGCCGCCAATGGTGGATCCGTCAAAATAGACAGAAACAAAGGGGAGCAGTTCGCCTGTTGCAGCATCTTTTACAACACCCGAAGCCGATGTAATCTGCTGTCCGTAAAGATTAGGAACACCTGATAAAATCAGTAAAAAAAGAAACAAACATGTATTTCGAAAAAAGTTATTCATCTCTGTTAAATTATATCCTCCCGGATCTTCATTTATGCAAAGATATACTTTTTATTTCGGGTTCACAGTTTATAGTTTATTAATAATATTTAATCAAAAAACCAATGCAAATGTAAAAACCTATATGGCTTCGTTTTAAAGCATTAATCCGAAATAATCTATTTTAATAAATCTGATTTACTGCCGATAAATATTTCTGCATAGAGGTGCTTTTCCGGATCATTTTATGCACTTTTTTATCCAGATCGGGAAGCAGATATTCCCACAGGGTTTTCATTTTGTTGAGCAGTTGTGCTTCGCCGCCTTCGAGCGCTTCGCTGTAATGTGCCAACAAACGGTTGTGCATTTCCATTACTTTGGCATACAATTCCTGATCGGAGAGTGTTTCGCCGGATTGATATTCGGAAGCCAGCGAAGGCCGGGCCAGCAGGCCGCGTCCGAGCATAATTCCCTCTAAATCGGGAAACATGCCGATGATTGAGTCGATTTCGTCGGTTGTGTGCAGATC
>CAMTPG010000111.1 GCA_947074335.1 uncultured Parabacteroides sp. | reverse complement strand
TTTCGTCGATCAGTTTACCTTTACCCATTGTTTCATCCTGTTCGATGTTGAGCTGACGGCAAACATCACGCAACTGCTCTTCGTTCATGCCGGTGATATCGATACCTGTATTTTCTTTGATGGCATCAATCATCGAAATGCGTTTGTAAGGCGGCTTGAAGCTGATCTCTTTTTCGCCGAATTTCACCTCTGTAGTACCCAAAACATCTAAACAGATGCGTTCCAGCATTTGTTCGGTGAAATTCATCATCCAGTTGTAGTCTTTGTAAGCCACATAAATCTCCATCGCTGTAAACTCCGGGTTATGTGTGCGGTCCATACCTTCGTTACGGAAGTTACGGCTGAACTCGTATACGCCGTCGAAACCGCCCACTATCAGACGTTTCAGATACAATTCGTTGGCAATACGCAGATACAAAGGGATATCGAGTGCATTGTGATGTGTAATAAACGGACGGGCAGATGCACCACCGGGAATACTCTGTAAAACAGGGGTATCTACTTCCAGGTAACCATGTTCGTTGAAGAAGTTACGCATGGAGTTGAAGATTTTAGTGCGTTTTACGAAGATATCTTTCACACCTTCGTTCACCACTAAATCCACATAGCGCTGACGATAACGCATCTCGGGATCGTTAAATCCGTCGTAAGCCACGCCATCTTTATATTTTACAATCGGAAGCGGACGAAGTGATTTCGATAACACGGTGATCTCTTCGGCATGTACCGAAATTTCACCCATTTGTGTGCGGAAAACATAGCCTTTAATGCCTACAAAATCGCCAATATCCAGCAACTTCTTAAATACCACATTGTATAAATCTTTGTTTTCGCCCGGACAAATGTCATCGCGCGAAATATATACCTGGATACGGCCTTCGGCATCCTGCAATTCCATAAAGGAGGCTTTACCCATGATGCGTCGGCTCATGATACGTCCTGCAATACTTACAGAGCGGCGTTCGGCATCGTCTTTAAAATTGTCCTTTATCTCTTCAGAAAATGCATTGGTCACATACTCGGCTGCGGGATAGGGCTCAATCCCCATCTGACGCAGTTGTTCCATACTGTTACGTCGGATGATTTCCTGTTCACTTAGTTCTAATAGATTCATTACGCTATTATTTTGTATAATACAGCGCAAAAATACAAAACTTTTCTCAGTTATGAGTTAAATTTAGTGTCTACTTTATACCGTGTTATCTTAAAAGCTATCAATGAGTGTTGACAAAGATTTGTTTCGCAGACATTCGGGGAGAAAAAAACGCACATCTTTCCCATTTTTAAGGGCTTCGCGAATGAAGGTGGAAGAGATTTCAATAAGCGGCGAATCTACGGCTTTTACCAGCGGATAATGTGCGGGAATAACAATCGGAAAATCTTTGCGGGGATAAACCATAACGGGAAATTCGCGCAGCAGGGCTTCGCTTTCGCGCCAGCGGTCGATGTGTTGCCAGTTGTCGGCGCCCATAATCAGATAAAACTGACGGTCGGGATGTTGCGCCCGCAAAGCGCGCAGGGTTTTGATGGTATAGGTGGGTTGCGGCAGGGTGAATTCGAAATCGCTCACCCGCATTTTCGGATAATCGGCCACAGCCTCTTTTACCCAGGCCAGACGCAGGTTATCATCCAGTAAATCAGATTTATTTTTGAGTGGATTATGAGGTGTTATCATGAACCACAGCTCATCCAATTCGGTAAATTCGCAGAGCCAGTTGGCCAGAGCCAGATGACCGATATGTACCGGATTGAATGAACCGCTATAGATTCCGGTCTTTATTTCTGACGAAGAATCGGTTAAATTCATGCCTTATTTAAAAAGTTTTTAATCACTTCGTAAGCCTCTTTCTGCGCCTTTTCCAAATCATCATTCACAATGATTACATCGAATTTATCGGCAAAACCCAGCTCGAATTCGGCTTTGGCAATACGACTTTCTATTACCTCGGGCGAGTCGGTACCGCGACCTTCCAGCCGGCTGCGTAAAGCCTCAATGCCCGGTGGTTTGATAAAAACCGACAAGGCCAGGTCGCCGTAATACTTTTTGATGTTGCATCCGCCTACCACATCCACATCGAATATTACATTATCTCCTTTGTCGATGATGCGTGATACTTCACTTTTCAGTGTGCCGTAAAATTTATCGGTGTACACCTCTTCGTATTCCAGAAACTCGCCGTTGGCGATGCGATTGCGAAATTCGAGCGGTGTAAGAAAATAATATTCGGTGCCATGCTGCTCGTCGCCACGCGGAGCGCGACTGGTAGCAGAGATTGAGAAATTCAGATTCAGATCCTTCTCCAACAGATAATTGATGATAGTAGATTTACCCGAACCCGACGGGGCAGAAAAAATAATCAGTTTACCTTCCATGCATTATAAAACATTAAGTACCTGCTCTTTCATTTGCTCCAGCTCGTCTTTCATCTGAACCACATGCTGCTGCATGGCGGCATGATTACTTTTCGAACCGAGTGTGTTTATCTCGCGGCCGATTTCCTGTGCGATGAAGCCCAGTTTTTTACCCTGTCCGTGTCCGTGATCCATGGTGGCGAGGAAATAATCGAGGTGATTGGCCAGACGTGTTTTTTCTTCGTTCACATCCAGTTTTTCGATGTAATAGATCATCTCCTGCTCGAAACGGGTGCGATCGTAATCCTGTCCGGCTATCTTGGCCAGGTTATCGGCAATACGTGTTTTGATCTTTTCGAGACGCTCTTTTTCGTATTTTTCCACTTCGCCGGTCAGCGTGCGGATATTTTCGATTTTTTGTACGAAAAGTTTCTGCAGCATCTCTCCCTCCTGTTTGCGGAAATCCACCAGATGGGCAATTGCCTCTTTGATGGCTTTTTCTACAACCAGCCACTCATCTTCGTTGAGCTCCTGAATTTCGCTTTTGATTACTTCGGGCATCCGGAGCAATAACTGAAACCAATCGGCCGGCAGCGGCATATTCAGATTGTCGGCGATGGTTTTAATTTGTGTATAGTAATTTTCGATCGCAGCCTGATTGATCTGCGTCGGCGTATCTTTGCCGATGTATTCAATATAAATGCTGAATTCAACCTTGCCTCTCTCCAGTTGTTTAAGTAGCAGGCTGCGTATTTGCATCTCTTTTTCTTTGTAAATCGATGGAATGCGCGTAGATAAATCCAATTGCTTGCTATTTAAAGCTTTGATCTCTACGGTTACTTTTTTAGAAGGAAGTTCGGTTGTAACCTTACCGAATCCTGTCATTGATTGTATCATCGTTTCTTAATTTACCGACAAAGTTATAGAAAATTTTCGAATATGTTTATGTACCTTTGCATCAATAACAAAATCATTTACAGACTTGATCTATGTCGCATATTCTAAACATTGAAACATCAACATCGGTTTGCTCCGTAGCATTATCATCGCAGGGTGAAATTGTTTTCGACCGGGTTTCGTTCGAAGGACCGTCGCACGCCAAACTGGCCGGTTTATATGTGGAAGAGGCTTTGGCTTTTGCCAACAAACATCATCTCAAACCCGATGCAGTTGCCGTAAGCAGCGGCCCCGGATCGTATACGGGCCTGCGTATCGGTGTTTCGCTGGCCAAAGGACTCTGTTTTGGTCTCGACATTCCGCTCATCAGCATTTCCACGCTGGAGCTGATGGCATCTACGGCAATCCGCCTGCAACAGGAGGCCGATATGCTGTATTGCCCGATGATTGATGCCCGCCGTATGGAAGTATATGCCGCGCTTTACGATAATCAATTGCGTGAAGTTCGCGCCATCCGGCCCGATATTGTCGATGCCTCAACATATGCCGATTATCTGCAGCAGGGCAAAGTCTGCTTCTTCGGAAACGGTGCGGCCAAATGCGAAACAGTGATTGATTCGCCGGATGCTGTTTTTCTGGATAACATTCATCCGCTGGCTTCGGAAATGGCTACGTTAGCCACGCAGGCTTTCGAACGTAAAGATTTTGCAGACGTGGCTTATTACGAGCCATTCTATCTGAAGGATTTCCAGGCTACAACGCCGAAGAATAAAGTATTGGGATAAACTAAAATACAAAACGGTTGGTTTCCGGTAATTTTCTTTCAACCGGAAATCATACGGATGCTGATAAAAGGCGCCTAATCGACTGCAACCGATTCGGCGCTTTTTTGGATTTACCCGATTTGCAGACGTATGCATCTTGCTCTTTCTTTCTTCATTACATCCTGATCGCTCTCTTTTTTGGCTTTTGCTGCTCCTGCTTATCTGCTCCACGTTTCATGCCGGTGCACTCTCTGTTTCCATGCCATGCACTGAAAACTTGTTGTACAACAAGTTGCCCTTATGTTGTACAACCAAGACAAAACACATTGTACAACATACAGACCGTTTGTTGTACAATGTGTTTATACTGCATCGCATGCCGGAGCATAGTACATCGGCATAAAACCGGGAGCAGATGCGGGTATATTCGGGAGATCAGACAAGCTTTCGAAACAGGTTGTGGTTTTTCATCGGAAAGCATGAAACTGATTTAAGAATTATCGTGAACGATTTAACAAATAATTTGTTTTAAGAATAGAATAAATGGGTAATCCTTCCGTTTTGGAGAAATATACATAAACTATATACAATAAACAATGAACAGGAAGAAACATAATGTATTGATGTTGATCGGCGTAATCATCTTAAGTATTTTGCTGCTGGTCTGGTTGTTTTTAGGAACAACACTCGAAGAAGAGGGCGATCCGGTAGTAACTCCTTATACCGTGGAAGAAACATCCTGATGCTCAGGATGAGCTGTTTGCCGTGATTTACAGCCTGCAGGGTAAAATATTAACAACAGTTATGGCTGCAAACCGGCTGCAGATGAAAAGCAGACTATTCGGTTTATGCTTTGCATAATCAGCTTTAAATCGCAGATTAAACGATACGAAAATAAAAAGGTCTCCGGCAATGCCGAAGACCTTTCGTATTTTATAGTGATATCAGTTAATCTGATTATCCGAGGAATCCCAACAGGATACCGGCAGCAACGGCCGAACCGATTACACCGGCTACGTTCGGGCCCATGGCATGCATCAACAGGTAGTTGCTCGGATCATATTCCAAACCAACGTGCTGTGAGATACGTGCAGCATCCGGAACGGCTGATACACCTGAGTTACCGATAAGCGGATTGATCTTGTTACCATCTTTCAGGAACAGGTTGAAGAATTTCACGAACAGGATACCGGCACATGTTGCGATAACAAACGACAAGGCACCCAGACCGAAAATTTTAACCGAACTCCAGGTCAGGAACTCTGTAGCCTGCGTAGAAGCACCTACTGTAATACCTAACAGGATTGTAACGATATCGATCAGCGGACCGCGGGCTGTTTCAGCCAGACGACGAGTCACACCACTTTCTTTAATCAAATTACCAAAGAACAACATACCCAACAGTGGTAAACCCGAAGGCACCAGGAATGTTGTTAATAACATACCTACAATCGGGAAGATGATCTTTTCGGTTTGCGAAACGGCTCTCGGCGGTTTCATACGGATCACACGTTCCTTTTTAGTAGTGAGCAGACGCATAAACGGAGGCTGGATAATCGGTACAAGCGCCATGTACGAATAGGCCGATACCGCAATGGCTCCCATCAGATTTGGCGCCAGTTTGGACGAAAGGAAGATCGCTGTCGGACCGTCGGCTCCACCGATAATACCGATAGCACCCGCCTGACTGGGATCGAAACCGATTAACAGGGCAATGATGTAAGCTCCGAAGATACCGAACTGTGCAGCAGCACCAACCAGCATCAGTTTCGGATTCGAAATCAGCGCCGAGAAGTCGGTCATCGCTCCGATACCGAGGAAAATCAGCGGCGGATACCAACCCTGCTTCACACCCGAATAGAGGATGCTCAATACCGAACCTTCTTCGTAAATACCCAATTGCAATCCGGCATCTTTGAAAGGAATGTTACCAATCAACATACCAAATCCGATCGGGATAAGAAGCATCGGTTCAAATTCGTAACGAATCGCCAGGAAGATGAAAATCAAACCGATCAGAAGCATCACCAGATGCCCTGCGGTTACATTTGCAAATCCTGTATAGGAAAGGAATATTTGGATATTCTCTCCTAAAAACTGAAAGAAAGACTCCTGCATATCCTTATTCGATTACAACGAGGTCTGCACCTTCCAGAACAGAATCGCCTTTGTTTACTTTAATTTCGATGATCTTACCGTCGCGGTCGGCATTGATGTTGTTTTCCATTTTCATGGCTTCGAGCACCAACAGTTTCTGTCCGCGTTTTACGGTGTCACCCACTTTACAATCGACTGTTAAAATAACGCCGGGCAGCGGAGATTTAACCGCGCCTGCAGCACCCGACGAAGCCGGACGACTTACTACCGGAGCACCTGTAGATGTAGTTGGTGCCTGAGCCGGGCGTTTCAATGTTACAACCTGTTTTTTTGCCGGTTTCTCCAGTTGTACTGTATACGGAGTTCCGTTCACTTCTACTTCGGCAGTATCATCCACTACCGAGTTGATATGTACTTTATATACGTTACCGTTGATGGTATATTTAAAACTTTTCATGTTCTTTCAATAGACGTTAAAAGATAATTATTTTTTCTGCGGTGCCTGGCGCAGTGTGTAAATTTTAGAGCTCCAGGGCGAGTAGCTGCGCTGTACTTTGCGGATAGTAAGTACGGTGCTTTCGATGTCGTGATTGTCGTCACTCATTTCGTACAGCGCCGTAGCGATAGCTGCAAAGATTTCGCCTGATTCTTCGCCTGCATTGGCAGCTACTACTTCGCCGGCTTTAGTTGCCGAACGTTGTGCTCTGCGCTTGCTGGCGCTTACAGCTGCTTTACCGATTCCTTTAAAGATCAGGAATAAACAAAGCAGACCCAGAAATACTACACACATGGCCGTGATGGTCATACCCACACCGGCTTCATCGTTACGCTGGAAGTTTTCGATCTTTTCGTTCGTATCGAGCGTTACGTTATTGGTATTCGGAGTAACACGATCCAGAACAACCCAGTCGCCTGTGCCGTCCATATTCAGACCATAACTCACATCCGGAGTTTGTCCGGCGGGAATCAGAATCTCATCGATCAGTGTTGCACCGTCAGAGTCGTATAATCCGATATAATTATCCTGATCCGGAATTAATTCAAAGTTCAGGTGGAAAGTACCGCGCTGCGGTTCACCATCGGCCCAAAATAATGCATGCTGGCGAGGAGGGATTTTAGTTAAAACATCACCCTTCGGAATCATGTACATTTTAGGATTATTCTTGTCGTTTGTCAGGAAGCATCCTCTCAGGTCGACCGTACCCGGCGAATTGTTGTATAATTCGATCCAGGGCTGACGTTTACCATAGTCATCAACAAAGTTATCTTCGTTGATCACCAATACTTCGTTTAACTTAACAGTGGACGTTTTCTGTGCCTGTACGCCTAAGGTAAAGAGCGACATCAGTAACAGCAAAAATCCTGTTTTTTTATTTATCATACGTCTTCCTACTTTTAAGAATTATAACGGTAAATTGTCGTGTTTCTTAGCAGGATTGCTTAATTTCTTAGTCTGCAACTGCTGTAAAGCACGAATCACACGGAAACGGGTATTACGCGGTTCGATTACATCGTCGATGTAGCCGTACTGAGCTGCATTGTAAGGATTAGCAAATGCTTTTTTGTATTCTGCCTCTTTTTCGAGTGCACAAGCCTGCGGATCCGGAGCTGCAGCCACATCTTTGGCGAAGATCACTTCAACAGCGCCGCTCGGGCCCATTACAGCGATTTCGGCCATCGGCCATGCGTAGTTCATATCACCGCGCAGGTGTTTAGAACTCATCACACAATAAGCACCACCGTACGATTTACGCAGTGTTACAGTTACTTTAGGCACAGTAGCTTCGCCGTAAGCGTAAAGCAATTTTGCACCATGCAGGATTACGCCATTGT
>CAMTPG010000110.1 GCA_947074335.1 uncultured Parabacteroides sp. | reverse complement strand
CCAAAGGTATGGAATATGTGATGAAATACCTGCTCGGCGCACAAAACAATGTGCTAGGACGCGATTTAGGCGAGCTGAAAGCTCCGCTGCCCAAATACGAAAAATGGCATGAAGAGGGCGCAACGGGCAAATTGGATCTGGTGGTGACGGTAGATTATCGCATGACAACCTCGTCGCTGCATTCCGATATTGTTTTGCCGGCAGCCTCCTGGTACGAAAAGAATGATATCAGCTCAACCGATATGCATCCGTTCATTCATCCTTTCTGTCAGGCGGTAGATCCGGTTTGGGAATCGAGATCAGACTGGCAGTTCTTTAAGGATCTGTCAAAGAAATTCTCTGAACTATGTGTCGGCCATCTGGCCGTCGAAAAAGATATGGTGCTGCAGCCTTTAATGCATGATTCGCCGGGCGAAATTTCGGAACCGCTTTTCGTGGAAGACTGGAAAGAGACCGGCGCACAACCGGAACCCGGCAAAAATATGGGAAAACTTGTTGTGGTAGAACGAAATTATCCGGATACTTACAAACGTTATACATCGCTCGGTCCGCTTGTCTCGAAGCTGGGTGATGGCGGAAAAGGTATATCCTGGAATGCTGAAGATCAGGTGAATTTCCTGAAAAAACTCAATCATACCGTGACCGATGAGGGAGATTCGAAAGGCTTGCCCCGCATCGATTCGGATATTGATGCCATAGAAACGATCCTGACACTTGCTCCCGAAAGTAATGGCGAAGTGGCTTACAAAGCCTGGAAATCGCAAAGTGTAAAAACCGGTCTCGATCTGACACATCTGGCCGAAGGCAGTAAAGAGATAAAGATGCGCTACCGCGATTTGGTGGAACAGCCGCGGCGGGCACTGGTTTCGCCCATTTGGAGTGGCGTGGAATCGGATGAGATGACTTACAGTGCAAATTATGTCAATGTACATGAACTGGTGCCCTGGCGCACACTTACCGGACGGCAGTCATTTTATCAGGATCATCCGTGGATGAGCGCCTTCGGTGAAAATCTTGTTGTCTATAAACCGCCATTGAGTAAAAAAGAGGTGGAGAATCTGAAAGAGCGACTGGCTATTCAGGATGAGGTGCTTACCCTCAATCTGATGACTCCGCATAATAAATGGAGTATTCATTCAAACTGGAGCGATAATCTGATGATGCTTACACTGGGACGTGGCGGTCCTGTAATCTGGATGAGCGAAAATGATGCTGCAAAAATCAACCTGAAAGATAACGATTGGGTAGAAGTGCTGAATGATAACGGTACAGCGATGTGTCGTGCTGTTGTATCGCAACGCATTCCCGAAGGAGCACTGTTTATGTATCACAATCAGGAGCGTATGGTAAATGTACCGCTTAGTCCCACAACCGGCAATCGCGGTGGCATCCATAATTCGATTGCGCGACTTGTTCCCAAACCCACACATATGATCGGCGGATATGCCCAACTTTCGTATTCCATGAATTATTATGGAACCATTGGTGCCAACCGCGACGAAACCGTGCTGTTGCGTAAATGCGAAAAAGTAGCATGGGGCGATGAAGGCGAAGAAATTGTTGAATCCGGTAAAGCTGTAACTGTATGAAAATTAAAGCACAAATAGCCATGGTGCTGAATTTGGATAAATGCATAGGCTGTCATACCTGTTCGGTAACCTGCAAAAATGTATGGACCAGTCGCGAAGGCGTAGAATATGCCTGGTTCAATAATGTAGAATCAAAACCGGGGCCGGGATATCCTATCGAATGGGAAAATCAGCGCCATTACAAAGGTGGTTGGAAACGATTGCGCAACAAACGACTTAAACTGATGCAGGGTTCGCGGCTTGAAATTTTAGCCGGTTTGTTTGCCAATCCTCATATGCCATCGCTCGATCGGTATTATGAGCCTTTTACTTTCAACTACTCCATGCTGAAGAGTCAGAAACGCTTCAAAACCGTTCCCTCTGCGCGTCCTTATTCACTGATTACGGGCGAGCGGATGGAGAAAATCAATTACGGCCCGAACTGGGAAGACGATCTGGGCGGCCCGTTTGCCAACCGCAATAAAGATCCCAATCTGAAAGATATGGAGCAGGCCGGCATGGAAGCTTTTGAGCGCTCGTTTATGTATTATCTGCCCCGTTTATGCGAGCACTGCCTGCATCCCGCCTGTGTTGCATCCTGCCCGTCGGGCGCCATTTACAAACGCGAACAGGATGGAATTGTGCTGATTGATCAGGATAAATGCCGCGGCTGGCGCGAATGTGTCAGTGCCTGTCCTTACAAAAAAACCTATTTCAACTGGAAGCGTCAGCGCTCCGAAAAATGTATATTCTGTTTTCCGCTAATCGAAGACGGCAATCCCACAACCTGCTCGGTTTCGTGTGTGGGACGTATTCGTTACATCGGTGTTTTATTATATGATGAAGATTTGATCGAAGAATATGCCGCCGTCGAAAATCCGCAGGATTTGCATAAAGCCCAACAAAATCTGTTTCTTGATCCGCATGATCCTTCCATTTACGAAACAGCATTGAAAGAGGGCATTTCGTATGAGTTTCTGGAAGCGGCTAAACAATCGCCTGTTTATAAAATGATAAAAGAGTGGGAGATAGCCTTCCCGCTGCATCCCGAATACAGAACACTGCCGATGGTCTGGTATATTCCGCCCATGTCGCCAATTGTTCAGCAGATGAACGAAAACGAAATGGCCGATTATATTCCGGATGTTACATCCATGCGCATTCCCGTAAAATACATGGCTAACATGCTTTCGGCCGGCGACGAAACCGTGATTGTTCGTGCATTGCAGAAACTGCTTACCATCCGCAGTTATATGCGACAGAAAACCGTCGACGGCATAGATAATCCGGCTGTTCCTGCAGATTTAGGACTTACCGCCGAACAGTATGAAGCGATGTACCGCTATCTGGCCATAGCCAATTTCGAAGACCGTTTTGTTATTCCCACTGCGCCACATAAAACCGATACGGATGTATTTGCCATGCACGCCGAAGCCGGATTTGAATATCCGGAAGGCGCTTCGGATGGCTGGAATGTATTTGGCGGATTATAAATAAACTTAAAGCTGTGAGCCATGTTACAAACTTATAAAATACTATCCTTGTTATTGGATTATCCGGATGATGATCTGTACGATGCACTGGATGCAATTCCGGATGAGGTGAAGCGCGAAGGCCTGCTGACAGCCGAAATGCAGCAACAGCTAACCCGTTTTCTGGACGCCTGCAAACAGCAGACACTCGAAGACTGGCAAATGATGTATGTAAATCAGTTTGATACCTCGCGCAGTGTGAACCTTTATCTCTTTGATCATATCTATGGCGATTCGCGCGAACGCGGCCAGGCCATGGTCAATCTGAAAGAGATGTACGAAGGAGCCGGCTATCAGCTTACAGCCGGCGAATTGCCTGATTTCCTGCCCGTTTTTCTGGAATTTCTGGCTTTTCAGGATAATGCTCCGGCAGCGGCCAAATTGCTTAAAGATATAAAAACCGTCATGGATAAATTATATAAACAATTAACTGATCGTAAAGTATTTTACAATGATCTGTTAGCCATACTTATTGCTCTGGCTGAAACCGATCAGCAAACGAATGCCGAAAATCAGTCATAAATACCCAGAGCTATGAGTTTTGCAGATTATTTAAACAGCCTGTTTTTCGGATATCTTCCCTATATAGCACTCACGGCTTTTATTATAGGCGTGATTTATCATTTAATTATATCCGATAAAAATGTGCATGCCACATCGACTATGTTTCTAAAAAAAGACCGGTTGATGATGTGGGGTAGTCCGATGTTTCATTTCGGCATCATTCTGGTATTCTTCGGACATATTTTTGGTTTGCTTACACCGCCTGCACTGATCGAAATATTTATGCCGCTGGCTACCAAACGGCTGATAGCCATAACTATGGGAGCCGGAGCCGGACTGTTTGCACTGGGTGGAATTTTCCTGCTGATCCTCAGACGCTTTTTCGATATCCGGATACGTCGTACCGGTTCATTTCAGGATTATTTCATTATTCTGCTTATCGCGTTACAGATTTGTCTGGGCCTGATGAGTACATTCTATACCTCACGATCCACCTTAGCCGATTATCTGACATTCGATTTCTGGGCACAAGGTTTAGTCTGGTTCGAACCGAATGCATGGCGATACATCGCCACTGCCGATATTATCTATAAACTGCATATCATCAACGGATTTTTCATCTTTATACTATTCCCGTACACCAAGCTGATGCACATGGTAAAAGTACCGGTATTGTATATGTTCCGGGCTAATAAAGTTTATAATAAATAATATGATAACGCTGATCACCGGCGATAAAAATGCAGGCAAAAGCAGTTACCTGGAATCCTGGTATCATTGTGATCCGCGTGGTTGCGGTTGTATCAGCCGGAAAATTTATCAACAAGATCGATGGCTTGGTTACGATTTATGGTTATTGCCCGGCTGCGAACAGATTCCGTTCATCCGGTTAGGTGCCTATTTCGAAATGCTGGACGATGAAGAGTTGATCTATTATAATCGGTTTGCCTTTTCGCCCAAAGCCTTTGGCGAAGCAATCCGTCACATTGATGCTTATCCCGATTCTACATCGCCTTTGTGGATTGATGAAGCGGGAAAGCAGGAATTGACAGGTCATGGCTTTGATGCCTTAATCCGTGAAGCGCTACAGAGCGGACGCGAACTGCGCGTGGTTTTCAGGCAACATCTGTTTGATGAACTGGTAAAACATTACGGAATAACGGATTATATACGGATAGATATTACCTGAAGATCAAAAGGAAATCTTTTAATATTAAATAAATGTAGCATATTACCAAATAGGTAGAAGCTATTTATTAACCTCACATCAAATGATAGAACCCAAAGATATTACAGGCATTATACTGGCCGGCGGTAAAAGCTCGCGGTTCGGATCAAATAAAGCGTTGAGCTGTCTGAACGGAGTCTCTTTATTGCAACATGCCATCCATTTGATTCATCCTTTCTGTAGTAAATTGATGATTAGTGGCAATTGTTCCGAATATCAACATACAAACACAATCTGTTTGAAAGACAGTATTCCCGATTTAGGACCGATAGGAGGTATTTATACCGCTATGCTCCATGCTGAAACGCGCTATCTGCTATGTGTAACCTGCGATATGCCTTTAATGCAGACCGGGTTGATCGTCAGACTTCTATCGGTTGATCATAATACGGAAATTACTTATTGGAGAGAGAATCAGTCCGGTTTTCAGTTTTTTCCTCTTTTAATTGATTGTCATTTAAAATCACTTTTAAAAAATAATATCGATAATAATTTATTAAAAATAAAAACATTATTAATCAATACGAAAAGTCATTGCCTGCAGATTGATCCATCCGAAAATAAATTTTTTCTGAATATTAATCAGAAGTCAGATATTGAAGAATTAATGCACTATGTATCGTAGCTTATATTATAATATCTGAACTCATTTAATTATTTATCTGTTTATAGAATAAATAATCAAACTTATTTAAATTATCATTTGTTATGTTTTATGGAGATAATAGAATCATATTCAATATTTTTTTTCATTGATAATAAATAAATAATCAATAAATGGAAAACGGAGCTGTTAAAATAAAAGGAAATCAAACATTAAGTTTGTGGAGTTGTACTGTCGGATTCTTTTTCGGAATCGCTGCCGTTTCTTTATTTGGACCCACGGCTCATAAATTGGGAGTTGTAATGGGATTATCACCCACAGATATCGGAGTTTTAGTTGCAATTCCCTCTTTGTCAGGCTCATTATTGCGTATACCTTTCGGTGCCTGGGTGGATACGAGCGGAGGCAAAAAACCCTTTAATATTTTATTGATTCTGGCCTTTATAGGAATTGTTGGTCTTTTGTGGGTAGTTAATGCCTACTATCACCGTAAAATGGAAGGAAACTATCCCTTAGTTTTGTTGTTTGGTTTACTGGCCGGTTGCGGGGTGGCTACCTTTTCGGTTGGTATGAGTCAGGCTTCGTATTGGTTTGGTCAGAAACAGCAGGGTTATGTAAGCGGAATATTTGGCGGTGTAGGTACACTGGCGCCCGGATTTTTTGCATTGGTGCTTCCAATAGCCATTGAGCATATCGGTCTTGGCGACTCGTATGTGGCATGGACATTTATTCTGATTATAGGAACAGTTATTTATATAATTTTCACGAAGAATGCACCCTATTTTCAATATAGAAAAAAAGGTCTTTCTCCCGAAGAAAGTAAAGAAAAGGCAGCGGCCGACGGACAGGAGCTGTTTCCGAACGGAAATATTATGCAAAGTTTATCCATCTCGGCAAAAGTGCCCGAGACATGGATACTTACTTCTCTGTTTTTTGTGAGCTTCGGCGGATTTCTGGCATTAACAGAATGGTATCCTGATTTTTGGCGACAATATTATAACATTGATCCGGTAATGGCCGGTATTCTTACGGCCGGATTTTCGATGCTATCGGCTATTATCAGAGCATTTGCAGGACCTTCGGCAGACAAATTCGGCGGACGAAATCTCTGTGTTTATTCCATGGTGGTTATGTTGATCGGATCAGTCGGTATGTCATTTAGTCATAACTTTGTATTATCCGTGATCTGTACCATTTTAATAGCCGCAGCTATGGGCGTAAATAGTACGGCCGTTTTCAAACTGGCACCTGTCTATATACCAAAAGCCGTAGGTGGTGCTTCGGGTTGGATCGGCGGATTTGGTGCGCTGTCGGGATTTATTTTACCTCCGGTGATGGGCATGATTGCTACTAAATACGGAAAAGTGGGGTATGCACAGGGGTTCCAGTTATTTACAATATTGTCAGTCATTAACCTGATTATCCTATGGTTGTTTATGAAACCGGGTAAGCATAAAACAACCGAAAAAGCACAGATATAATCAACCGCGAAGAAAAAATCAGTCAATTATACGAGAACTTTAATAATTATACTAAGATGAATGATATTAAAATTAAAGGAAACCGGTCGTTAGGATTATGGGGTGCCACACTGGGATTCTTTTTTGGTATGGCTGCTGTATCTTTATTTGGACCAACAGCCCATAAATTGGGTGATGTTATGCATTTGGATCCCACATCAATCGGATTATTAGTCGCGATTCCTTCGCTTTCGGGCTCCATTTTACGTATACCTTTCGGCGCCTGGGTAGATACAACGGGCGGTAAAAAACCATTTAATATATTGATGGTCTTAGCTATCATCGGCGTAGGCGGATTGTGTTGGTTAATGAATGCTTATTATCCGCATAATATGGAAGGGAAATATCCTTTGGTATTGTTGTTTGGTTTATTAGCCGGTTGCGGCGTGGCTACTTTTTCGGTAGGAATAAGTCAGGCTTCGTACTGGTATCCGCAAAAGAAACAGGGTTATGCCACAGGTACCTATGGCGGCGTGGGAACATTGGCGCCGGGACTTTTTGCTTTATTGCTTCCCATTGCCATTGCACATGACGGCATTGCCAATTCATACATCGGATGGACGGTATTCCTGATTATCGGAACTGTTCTTTATTTCTGGCTGGGTAAAAATGCCCCCTATTTTCAGTATCGAAAAAAGGGATTATCCGTAGACGACAGTAAGGTGGCTGCAAAAGCCAAAGGACAGGAAATATTTCCTTTGGGAACAATTATACAGGCACTGGGCGATTCGGCAAAAATAGGATCCACCTGGGTGCTCACCTGTTTATATTTCGCCAGTTTCGGGGGATTCCTGGCATTGACCGAATGGTATCCGAATTTTTGGCGCGAATTTTATGATATTAAACCCATCGAAGCCGGTGTGCTAACGGCTACTTTCTCCATGTTATCAGCTATAGTACGCGTATTTGCAGGTCCGCTTGCCGATAAAATGGGCGGTAGGCGGTTGTGTATTCTGGCCATGTGTCTGTTAGGAGCAGGCGCAATCGGCATGGGAT
>CAMTPG010000109.1 GCA_947074335.1 uncultured Parabacteroides sp. | reverse complement strand
AACATTTCCCGTTTCTCTCCTGGCGACAACTGATATTTTGCGGCGATAAAAGTCACATTAAAGGCGATATCATGATTGATGATCATCCCAAAAATCTGGACTTTTTCGATGGCAGAAGGATACTTTTCACTCAGCCGCACAACATAACCATACAACGCGATGATTATCAGCGCGTAAACAATTGGAAAGATATTTATTCTTTACTCTGAAAGGATTGCCGAACAAAGGAATTGCCTTTTGATAATTATCGAAAGGCCTTTTGACAATTGTCGGAAGACCTTTTGATAATTATCGGAAGACCTTTTGATAATTATCGAAAGACCTTTTGACAATTATCGGAAGGCCTTTTGACAATTATCAAAAGGCAAACGCTTTATCATCGAATCCTTTTCGGATGTAGAAATACGAAAAACAGCATGGCATCTTTTGTACTTAGGATGTCTGCGTATAACCCAGTCTTCTGTTTTAAAATTTCATTTTCGGCTTTAATCATCAGGCCATATCCCACTCTTCCGATTTGATTTCGCCCTGAATCCCGACAATGATTTTCTTCACCGGTATTTTGCGCGAAGCCGATTGAACTGCCTGATGAACCAGCCGGAGCAACCCGCTGCAACAAGGCACTTCCATCATCAAAACTGTCAGGGTATTGATTTGGGCCATATCAATCAGTTCGCGTATTTTAACGACATAGGTTTCCTGTTGCACATCCAGTTTCGGACAGGCGATGGCCAGCGCATGACTACGCAGGAAGCGTGAATGAAAATCGGCATACGCAAAAGCTGTACAATCGGCTGCCAGCAACATATCTTTGCCTTTCAGAAAAGCAGCCGCCGGATTAAGCAGATGCAGCTGTATGGGCCAGCCCGTTAATTGCGAAGCGACAGGAGCCGAAGCAACTGCTGACGCTGGAGCAGCAAACGAACGTGCTGCGCTGCCCGGACAGGCATGCGGTCGCACCATGCCTACCAGTTTTGGTGCCTGCACCGATCCGGGAATTGGTTTTTGCTCAAAATCAGATAAATCCATATTAATCTGATTCGCTTTCAGATAATCGAGTGCCTGCTTTAAATAAAGCTGCTCATCAAAAGCTTTCAGATGATTGAGATGCGCGCGGATGGTTGCTTCGCCTTTTTCCACCATACGTTCCATGACCAGTCGTTCATCGTAAGGCGCAGCATCCCGCTCGATTATGGTTATCGCATCAACCGGGCATTCGCCGATGCAGGCTCCCAGACCGTCGCAATACAGATCACTGATCATGCGCGCTTTGCCATCAATCAACTGCAAAGCACCTTCGTGACAGCCATCGATACAAAGACCACAGCCATTACATAGCGACTCGTCGATATTGATGATTTTCCGTTTTAATTTTTCCATATTCATTCTGATTTATAATGAAACAAAAATAGCAAGAATTTGCTTCTGTTTTTATATATAATTAGTATCCGTAAAAAGCTAATTAATCTAAACAATAGAATAGCGACAGCGTTCTAAAAAGGAACAAGATCTGACAGTCTGGTTAATCGAACTCACATTTTATACCATTTTATTTGCACAAAAAGCTTTGCCGAATCAATTTATCACCTATATTTGTTGTGATATTTTAAGTTTGCTATTTTAAATTTAACTAAAATGAAAAAAATTGCCGTATTATTATTATCCGCATTACTGGGTTTTCCGGCCTGTAATGAAGGTGCAAAAAAGGCTGATGCCTCAGAGACTACACACGAAGATTGCAGCAAATGTACGTCGGATAAAGCTGAGAAAAAAGAGAAAACCGTGGTGGCACGTGCTAAAATAAAAGCAGGAAAAGAGGGCGACTTTACCGATGCTGCCAAAAAGCTGGTCGAAGCTACACGTCAGGAACCGGGCAATGTATATTATATGGTGTACCAATCGCCGGTTGATCCCAGCGAATTCATCTTCTACGAAATCTATGAAGATGATGATGCATTCGGTGCGCATGCCGGCTCCGAACATTTCAGTACTTTTGCAAATACCATTCCGCCCATGCTCGACGGCGATCTGATTATCACGGAATATTAAACGGTTTTTCAATTCAATAACTTTCAAAATGGCGGCTTAACTTCGGTTTTGTCGCCATTTCTTATATAATCAGCATGCTATCAGAAACAAAATATCAGAAACATTTTTTAATTTATATTTGTCATTTTAAAACAGAAAGTATACATTTGCGTATAATAGGTTATCAACAAGACATACTTCTACACTTATTTGATGTCTCAAATTTAATAGTATAATAATGAACAAGTACAAAACGATTATCAGTGCTATTGTTTTAATAGCAAGCATGCCCTTAGCGAAAGCGCAGGATTATCTGTATACCACCGGTGAAGATGATTTGCGCACCTGGCTCGAGTATTTTGTATCGCCCGAATGTCGCGGCAGACTCACCGGCGATGTCGGTTTCGATCGTGCCGCCGATTATGCCGCCAACCTGTTTCAGGAATGGGGTTTAAAACCGGGAGGCGATAACGGCACCTATTTTCAGAACTTCGAACATCCGTACACCGAAGTATTTCCGGGCGGAAGCTTCACGCTTTATCTGCCTGTAGGAAACGACTGGGTAACAAAAACATACGATTATCCCGACAATTACATGGCCGGCGGCACTTCGGATACCGGCGAGCTGAACCAGCTGGATCTGGTTTATGTGGGTTACGGTGTTACCGCTCCCGAACTGAATTACGATGATTATAAGGGGATAGATGTAAAGGGCAAAATCGTAGTTTGCGAACGCGATGTGCCTTATCAGGAAAAAGATCCGGCAAAACAAAAAGCCTGGATGCCTTATCAGTATCACACGCACAAAATGAAAAATGCAGTAGATCACGGCGCTGCCGGCATGCTGTATGTTACCACAACGGCCAATCCGAATCCGGGCTGGAACGAAGGGTTTGTTTATGCCTGCATCAGCGACAGTGTGGCCGGCGACATCTTTGCCGGAACCGGAAAAACGCATAAAGCCGTGAAAGAGGGTATCAACAAATCACTAAAACCCAACTCATTCAAAATCAACAAGAAGGCGGATATTTCGGCCTATACAAAATTTCACCCCGACGGAATGGGTAAAAATGTGATCGGCGTAATTCCGGGAAGCGATCCTACACTGGCTCCCGAAGTGATTGTGGCCGGCGGCCATCTGGATCATGTAGGCATGATGCCGGTTTTGATGCCGGGCGCACTCGATAACGGCTCAGGTTCGGTCATTGTAATGGGTGCTGCCAAAGCACTGGCCACATCCGAGACATTCAAACCGAAACGCACACTGGTGTTTATCCTGTTTGGCGGCGAAGAGACCGGTTTGATCGGCAGTCATTACTTTGCCGAAAATCCGATTGTGCCGGCTGATCAGATTAAGACGGCCTTTAATATTGACTGTCTGGGAACAGGCTACGGACTTTCGGCCAATGCCGCTCAAAAATACGGAACTGTGCTTGATTATGTGGAATCGGCTAATGATACTTATGTGAAACGTCCGTTCCGCACCGGACTCGGCGCCAACGAAATTATCACGCGCCCCAGAACCGACGGAGCTGTATTGTTCCAGCAGGGCATTCCGGTAATCAGCTTATATTCATTTGGTGCTGAAACACGCACACCCTATCATCATCCGGGTGATGTGATTGAACTGATTGATTTCAACATCGTAAAAGATGCCACTAAACTCCTGACCACTTCGCTGGTTAACCTCTCCGAAGCCGATGTGATTGAATGCAATCCGGCTGAACCCAAAAAATAATAATCCGTTGTATATTATGAAAACATACAAAACCATACAACCACTGCTCATTGCCTTTACACTGGCAATGAGCACCGCATCGTTGCTGCAGGCGCAGCGTCAGGCTCCCGAATTAACACCCGAACAGGAATATCTGGCGGCGATGCACAAAAACATCACCTCGGCCAAATTGTACGATTATGTGGTGCAGTTATCGGATACGGCTTTGCAGGGACGACTGGCCGGATCGGCCGGTATGGAAAAGGCTAATCAGATTGTGGAAGGTTACTTTTCAGAATGGGGATTAATGCCAGCCGGCACAAACGGGTATCGGCAAACCTATCCGCATCCGTTTGCCGAAGTGCATCCCGATTGCGATATGGAAATATTCTTTCCGGTGCAGGGAACAAATAAAAAAACCGCATGGCTCAGTAAATCATATCCCTGGGCCGATGGCTGGTTTGCAGGCAATTATTCGGGAACAGGCGATATCACAGGCGATGTGGTGTATTGTGGTTTTGGTGTAACCGCTCCTGAGCTGAATTATGATGATTATAAAGGTGTGGATGTAAAAGGCAAAATCGTACTTATCGAAGGCGAAACGCCAAACCGGAGTCAGCATCCGGATTCGGTAGCCATGTGGTACAAACACACGCTGCATCAGACAAAATACCAGAATGCCATTGATCATGGCGCCATTGGTATGCTTTATAAATGGGTGCCGGGACCCAACGCTTTATATGATCCCGAATTTGTGTATTGCCACATTACGGATAGCGTGATGAATGATCTTTTTACCGGCACCGGCAAAACTTATGCCGAAACGGTAAAAGGTATTTATCAATCATTTAAACCGGCTTCGTTCGATACCGGCAAGCGCGCGCGCATCAAAATGACAACCACCTATCATCCTGACGGAAAAGGGAATAATCTGTTAGCCGTGATTCCCGGAAGCGATCCGGAGCTGGCCGGCGAATATGTGATTATCTCGGCTCATCTGGACCATTTAGGCATGATTCCGTATCATATTGCCGGAGCAAACGATAATAATGCCTCATCGGCAGCACTGCTTGGTGTGGCCGAAGCACTGGCCAAATCGAATGTAAAACCCAAACGCAGCATTCTTTTTATGAGTGTGGATGGCGAAGAGGCCGGTCTGACAGGCAGTACCTATTACACACAAAATCCGGTAGTTCCGCAGGATAAAGTGGTAGCAGTTCTGAACCTGGAACAGGTAGGCGGCGGCGAAATGCTGGGCGCCAGTTATCACTATGCATATCCGGAACTGGGCAAAGCGGCCGAAGCGGCTAATGATGCCTATGTGCATCGCCGGCTCTTCACCCGCGAAAATCATTTCCGTACACGTCCGCGTACCGATGGTGCCGTATTTATGAAAGCCGGTTATCCCTGCATTGATTTGCGTGCTGCCGGCGGGGGATATTATCATCATCCGAAAGATGATGTAGAATCCATCAATCCTGAAATTCTGCAATCAGCTACCGAATGGTTATACTGGACAGCTATTAATCTGGCCAATCAGTAATCAACTTTCGGGCATAATCCTGTCGAACCGGCGTTTTGCCGGTTTGGCAGCCATTTCTGCCTCGGCATTCTCGGCCGAAACAAAGATTTCATCAGCCGGTTGCATCGGTATCAGTTCGGTAATGGAAATGGTTTGATCCAATCCGTAATAACCAATTTCATTCACCAAAGCCCGCCCCATATAGAAATAGTAATTCATCATCAGTTCCTGCATTACGGGGAATGAATTATCTTTATTCTGACTGTTGATGATATTGATAAATTTAAAATCGCTCAGGATTTTATTCTTCTTTAAAGACGGATAGCTGCTTTCGATTGAGAATTTACCCGTATTATACAAATCTTCGAGTATTTCATCAAAATAAAGATTTACTTTCATCCGCTCTTTGAACCCGATTCGCATATTGATGCGATAAACCAGACCGGGTTCCAGTTCAGTCAGTTTATATGTCAGAGTATGCGGATCATCAACAATGCTGATTTGCAGGAACCAATACCGGTCTGCTCGCTTGGGTTTTCTGAATATGGAATATAAAACTGTATTTTCTATCTCTTCATTATCAGCAACATCGGTCAGATAAACAAGATTAGAGGTATAAAACGGGATGTTATTATCCTCTTTCATATCCTTCAATGCAGGGATATAATTTTTCAATTGTCTTTTGAGAATAAATTTAGTAGTAATAGAACCTGCTTTATCCCAGGAGTACATAATAGAAATATAAATGCCTGCCAATAAAATCGTGATCCAACCGCCGGAGAAAAATTTAGTCATATTTGCGATTAAAAAACTGCCTTCGATAATGGCATACAATACACTGTAACAAATTATCATCCATAAAGGCACCTTTTTATATAAGTACATGACTAACAAAATCGAAGTACATAACATGGCAAACGAGATGGATAATCCGTAAGCCGACTCCATGGCTGTTGAATTCTGAAAATAAACAACCACAAATAAACAACAAAAATAAAGTAATAAATTAATCTTGGGAATATACATTTGTTGTTTTAAATCGGTTGGATAACTGATTTTAATTTTGGGGAAATAATTCAGCGATATGGCTTCGGCAATGATCGTGAAAGTACCCGTGATCAATGCCTGACTGGCAATAATGGCAGCCAGCGTGGCAATGATAACACCAAATATTAAAAACCAGGAAGGCATAATGGCAAAAAAAGGATTTACCGAAGCGGTAAGTTTATGATGCTCGGATAACAGCCATGCACCCTGACCAAAATAATTCACCAATAAAGAGGTTGATACATAAATCCAGGTAACCCGAATGTTTTTTAATCCTACATGTCCTAAATCCGAGTACAATGCTTCGGCACCCGTGGTACACAGAAATACGGCGCCCAACAGCTTTAATACACTGGGGTCGTGTATTATAGTATAAATTGCATAATAGGGATTAATCGCCTTTAGCACTACCGGATTTTTAATTAACGGAATAACACCTAACACAAACAGCATTAAAAACCAGCAGAACATAACCGGACCAAATAATTTTCCTATTTTCTTGGTACCAAAAGGTTGTATCAGAAAAATAAAGGTAAGAATGATAATTACAAGTCCCACCACAGGTATATCGGGCGTAAACAATTGCAATCCTTCCATGGATGAAGTTACCGTGATAGCAGGTGTAATCACGCCGTCGGCCATCAAAGCACAGGCTCCGATAATGGCAATCAGAAAGGCCCATTTTACTTTATTACGCACCATCGTAAAAAGAGAGAAGATGCCACCTTCGCCATTATTGCTGGCTTTTAATGTAATTACCACATATTTTAAGGTAGCTTCAAGCATGATTGTCCAAAACACACAGGAAAGAGCTCCGAGAATAAACTGATCATTCAGTTTTTCGGTAGATTGCATAATGGCCTGCATAGTATATAAAGGCGATGTACCTAAATCTCCATAAACAATACCAAGTGTGATTAATAAACCGCCGACTTTAACTTTGGACATATCCATTCCCTTTTGACCGGTTGTCGTTTGCATATCGAATCCTGTTTTAATTAATAATAAAACATTTTTACTAAAAAAATGGTTCAACAAATCGCGGCAGCATAATTGGTAAATAGTAAAGTATTATAAAGCAGAAGCTAAGGTTCATTCATACTCCATTTATCATTTAGCAGATTGCCCGTAAACAATCACCTTATTATAACATAATTCCATCTTACCTTTACATTTTTCATCATTATGATTTTAAAACAAATTTTTATCTTTACATTTGTAGCATTATATAAAGTTAAATAAATACTATCCGATGAAAAAGATTGTTTTTGTACTTACTTCTGCACTCTGCTTTAATCTTACAATGCAAGCTCAGACCTGTTTACCTCTCACGGTAGCTTCGCAGGTAAAAAATGAAGCCTTCAATCAATCGCAAATCGAAGAATTATCGCAGTTTATGACGGATGAACTGGGTCCGCGTCTGGCCGGATCGCAGCTCAATAAACGAGCCGAAGAGCTGGTGATTGAAAAACTCGGTGCCATGGCTTTTGATAATCCCCGCATTGAATTTGCAACCGAATTTACCAAGGGCGGCTGGGACAACCAAAAAAATTACATTGCCATGACAGCTCCCTATTACTGCAGCTTTGCAGGCAATCCGAAAGCCTGGTCAGGAAGTACCAACGGACTGGTTTCGGGCGAATGTGTAATTGTAAATGCAAAGAAAC